>JAMPGQ010000009.1 GCA_023663825.1 Anaeroplasma bactoclasticum | reverse complement strand
TATCTTCTATAGTGTTTATTTTATTTTTGATTATTTCTACATCATTACTTAAATTCACTATAGAATCACTATGAGCAAAACAACGTTTCTCATTGATAGCATAACCATTCATCATATATTGTTTTAATATAGAGGTGGCCCATTGTCTAAATATAACCCCTCTCCTAGACTTGACTCTATATCCGACAGAAATAATAACATTTAAGGAATAAAAGGCAACTCTTTGATCTACTCCGGCAACACGCAAAAAATGCGTGTTGCTTATTTTTTCTACTTCTTGTTCAAAAAATACGTTATTTATATGTTTTCTTATTGTTTTTTCATCTCTTTCGAAAAGTATCGCCATTTGATTGGCTGTAAGCCAAACAGTCTCCTCATTAGGACTTACACTTACATCTAAAGAGAACTCTCCATCCTCAAATTTGATTAAATCGAATTTGTTTTCATTATTTAACATAATATCATCCTTTCTTTTTGAGAAAAAGAAAAGATCCATCTTTTCAGACGGATCAATAGTGTTTTTTTTAAAATTGTAAAAATGGTATATACCAAATCAATTACACTTTTATTTCTCATAGGTTTATTATACCATATGTTTTATAAATATGCTATAATAATTTTGGAGGAATAGGCATGAGCATAGAGTCTGAAGTTTTTAAAAAGATGAAATTTAATAAAGATAAGCTTTTAGCATATGGATTTGAAGAAAGACAAAATTGCTATAGATATTCTATAAATATGAGTAATGGATTTACTGCAATGATTATGCTTGATGAATCCAACCAAATTGCAGGAAAAATAATAGATTTAAGCTTAGGAGAAGAATATAATAATTTTCGTATTGAAAGTATGAAGGGGGAATTTGTCAATTCTGTTAGAGAAGAGTATAAAAATATATTATTAGATATTAAGAATAAATGCTGTGAAAGGCTCTATTTTATTACTCCGCAAGCTAATCGCATTGCAGGAAAAATTATAAAACAATACCATAATCAACCAGAATTTCTTTGGGAATCTTCACCAGATTATGCTATCTTTAGACACATTAATAATAAAAAATGGTATGCTCTTATTGCTTATATTGAAAGACGTAAATTAGATAAGAAAGCGATTGGTATGGTTGAGATATTAAACTTAAAAATAAAAGAAGATGAACGTGATGCTCTTTTAAAACAAGAAGGATTTTATTTGGCCTGGCATATGAATAAGAAAAGCTGGGTAACAATTACTTTGGATGATACGGTATCTGATGAAGAAGTAATGATGTACATTAAAAAGAGCTATATTTATACAAGTTAGCAAACTTTTTCTAGGAAAATGCTTTTTTTCCTAGATTTTCTTGTTTAAATGTTTTAAAATAGAAATGTAAGCGTTATTATTTTGTAATAAGAAGGAAGAAAGTATGGTTGTTGATGATTTATTAAATGAATTAAATCAATTGACTGGGGTAGAAGCTATAGCCATTGGTGGATCTAGAGCCAGCGGATATGCAGATAAGGCTTCAGATTATGATGTTTATGTATATTATAGTAAACCCGTTTTACCAGAGGAAAGATTACCTATTTTAAAAAAATACTGTAAGCAGATTGAATGTAATAATACCTTTTGGGAAACTGAAGATAATTGTATAATGAACGATGATATTCCCATTGATATTATCTATAGAGATTTTAAAGCCTTCGAAGAGGAGCTGGAGGCAGTAGTTTTTAAGCACTGTGCTCATAATGGATACACTACATGTCTTTGGCATAATGTGTTACATTCTAATATTTTTAGTGATAAATCAGGGGCTTTTAAAAAGATGCAGGATAAGTTTAATGTAGACTATCCACAACAATTACGCTCAAATATTATTTCTAAAAATAGTGCGTTGTTATATGGCTTTTTACCAAGTTATTATGATCAAATCAAAAAAGCAATAAATAGAGAAGACAAAGTAAGTATTAATCATAGAACTACAGAATTTTTAGCTAGTTATTTTGATATTATTTTTGCCTTAAATGATATGACACATCCAGGTGAAAAGAGACTTATTTCTATCTGTAAAAAAGAATGTAAGATATTGCCTTTAAAATTTGAAGAGAACTTAAATATATTATTTGATACTATGTTTAAGAATTCTAAGGTGTATATAAAGACATTAAAAGATATTATTGATAAACTCGAAATTATCATTGTAGAGAAGTAAAGAAGGAGGGATTATAGTGATAGCTAAAACAAGACAAATAACAGGTGTGGTTTCTACTACAAGTTTACCTACACTAAGGTATTTAGAGCCAGAATATATTTATATGGCTGTAACAAATGCTAGGTGTGCTGATAGTGACATTTTTGTTAAGGTTGGCGATAAGGTTAAAATTGGACAAAAACTTGGTGTAAGAAAAGGACCGTTCTTTGAACAACCTATTCACTCAACTGTTTCTGGTGAAGTGGTAGGATTTGTTAAAAAATTTCATCGTAGTGGAAAATTAACAGAGTTTATACAAATTAAAAATGATAAAAAGGATGAATGGATTAGTCCTGAAATTCCAAGAAGTGATGAGGAAATTGATCAATTAACCTTAGAGGATTTCGCAAGAATTACAAAGGATGTTTCTTTAGTGGGTTTGGGAGGAAGTTCTTTCCCAACCTATATAAAATTTCAAACGAAGGATCCAATCCATACAATATTAATTAATGGTGTAGAATGTGAACCATATATTTCTTCCGATCACCGTATGATGCTAGAACATCCAAGACGTGTAATCTTAGGTGCAAGCTATGCAATGAAGGCTTTTAAAGCAAAGAAAGGCTTAATTTGTATTAAGAAGAAATATCAAGATTTATATGATTGTTTAACTGCTGAGTTGACAAGATTCCCAGATTTAAATATTGAAGTATGCCGTGTTGGAAATTATTATCCTCAAGGGTGGGAAATTGAAATGATTAAATCCGCTTTAGATATCAAGGTGCCTGCAGGAGTATTACCTGCTAAGCTAGGGTTAATGGTATTTAACGTTTCAACAACTGTTGGTTTATATCGTGCAATAAAATATAATCAGCCTGTTACTAAGAGAAACTATACACTTTCAGGTGATGGAATTAATATTCCTCAAAATATTCGTTTAAGAATAGGAACTTCCTTAAAGGAATTGATTGATGTTTGTGGCGGATATAAGGGTGATGAAAATAAGGTTCTTATTATGGGTGGACCTATGATGGGAGCTAACCTTGTAAGAGATGATGCAGTTATCACAAAGACTTGTACCTCAACTATTGTTTTAAATGAACGCCCAATTCATGAAGAACCTTGTGTAAGATGTGCTTCCTGTGTATATTCTTGTCCAGCAGGATTACAGCCAATTCAAATTATGCAGGCAGTAAAGAACAAGGATAAGGATGCATTGAATAAGTTGAATATTAAAGCTTGTATCTTATGTGGTATGTGTTCTTACACATGTACATCTAAAATACATTTAACAGATTATTGTCGTAAGGCAAAGAGAATGGTATAGGAGGGAAAAGTTATGAAGTTAGTTGCTCAAAGTGCTCCATACATTCGTAAGCCGGTATCTGTTAAGCGAATGATGTTAGATGTATTAATTGCGTTAGTACCTGTATTATTATTCGCTTGTATCCAAAATGGATGGAATGGAATTTATGTTGTTTTAATCTCTGTTGCTGCTATGTTGGTGATTGAACTTGTTTGCCATATGTTTATCAAATGGCCTAGCGGCATGAAGTTTAAAGAGCTTTTTAGTAAAGAAGGATTTATAAAAATAAAGAATCAGTATACAATCAACAATATTATTGCCCCACTGATTTCAGCAATTATATATGCATTAATTATGCCGGCAGGCTGTAATTGGTATGTTGTGCTTATTGGTGCTGTATTTGGAATGCTGATTGGAAAAATGATATTTGGTGGTTTGGGGAGTAATATCTTTAACCCGGCTGCCACAGGACGTGTATTTGTAGGTGTGTGCTTTGGTTCTAAATTAGTTTATGGAAAAGGCGGAGTTGATGTTGCAGCTTCTGGCACACCACTTGCTGTAGTTAAAGGAAATTTAGGAATGCTTGGACAAGCCTTAAACGAATATAGCTTGTTAGATTTATTCTTAGGACAGATTCCAGGATCAATGGGCGAAGTTTGTTCATTGCTGATTATTATTGGTGGAATTTATTTGTTTGTAAGAAGAAGTGCTGATTTAAGAGCTTGTTTATCTATGATAGGAAGCTTTGCAGTAATTACTTTAGTTGTAAGTATCGTAGCTTATTGTGTATGGAGTAATCAAGCACATGATACAGTTATGGGTGTAGACTGGAATGTATTTGATTTATTTATGTATGAAATGCTTTCTGGTGGTTTGTTATTCGGTGCTGTGTTTATGATTACAGACCCTGTAACTTCACCTACAACAAAATTTGGTAGAATTGCATTTGGTGCAATGGCTGGTATTATTACAGCACTAGTTCGATATTGTGGAGCTTATCCAGAAGGTGTTGCCTTCTCTATTCTAATTGCGAATATGTTTGCTCCCGCAATGGATTATTTAATGCGTGGCAAAAAGAATACCTACACATGGAAACAGCTATTAGGCTTGGGAATCGCTATGGTTGTCATTTGTTTAATTGTAGGCTTCTCAGTTGCTCACCAAATACAGATATAGGAGGGTAAGAAGATGAAAAAATATACTTTAACCGCCCTTGTATTAACGTTGATTGCTGGAGTTTGTGCTGCATTAATTGCTTGTATTAATTTACTTACTGCACCAATTATTTCTAAAAATAACGAAACAAAAAAGGCTAAGCTTTGTCAAGAGGTGTTTGAAACCTATGATGCAAGTAAATCTACTACAATTACAGAAGGTTTTTCTTCTAGTAGCATTGAAGAAGTTATTGTTGCTTATGATGCAAGCGGAAACTTCTTAGGATATATTTATACTGCTTCAGGATCTAATGCTTATGGTGAAATTGAATTATTATTAGGTATAACCTCTGATTCTAAACTTGCGGGTGTACGTTTTATAACAAATGGACAATCCTTCTCAAGTGAAGCAGATACACATTTGAACAATCAATATAAAGAGAATATGACAGAATCTGATGTAGACAATTTAGATTTGACAAAATCCGATGTTACTGCAGGTGCTACTTATGCATCTAAATTAATTCGTAGTCTAGTGAAGTCAGCCTTCGATGATGCAAAAATAAGACAAGGAGGTGCGAACTAATGGAACAGACAAAAGAAAAGCCAGTAAAAGAGAAGTCTAAAAGATTAAAAGCGTTCTTAGCTGGTATTATTCAGGAAAATCCTGTGCTTGTTGGCTTACTTGGTATGTGTCCAACTTTGGCAACAACCAAATCATTAGAATCAGCCTTCGGTATGGGTATCTTAGTTATTCTTACTTTAATTGGTTCAAACGTACTTATTTCTTTGCTTAGAAAGATTATTCCTGCGGAAGTAAAGATTCCTTGTTACATTGTAATTATTGCTACCTTTGTTACAATTATTAAGATGTTTGCAGAAGCCTTCTTACCAGAGCTTTATGCTAGCTTAGGTGTGTTTATTTCTTTAATCGTTGTAAACTGTATTATCTTAGGTAGAGCCGAATCTTTTGCTTCTAAGAATGGACCACTCTTGTCTTTATTAGATGCGTTAGGGATGGGTATTGGTTTTACAATGGCTCTATGTATTATGGGTATTATACGTGAAATTTTAGGTACTGGTGGATTAACCTTTGGTGTATACTTTACTTTTATTCCTTATACAAGTATAACTCCACTATCTAATTATGCAATTAAACTATTCATTCTTCCTGCAGGTGGTTTCTTAACTTTGGGCTGTATCTTAGCAGTGATGGCATTCTATAGAAATCATAAGGAAGAAAAGAAGCTATTAGCTGAGAAGAAAAGAATAGAAGAATTAAAGATGAAAAAAGCAGCTGAATTAGCTGCTAAGCAAGCTGAAGCAAAGGAGGACAAGTAAAATGTTTTGGAATTTAATTGTTGCATTTCTATTAGCTATTGCAAACGCAATGCTAATTAATAACGTTACACTTTCAAGATTTTATGGTGTATGTCCTTTCTTAGGTGTATCTAAAAAATCCTCATCCGCTTTAGGTATGGGTGTTGCTGTTACATTTGTCATTGTGCTTGCTGCTGCAATCTGCTGGCCTATCTATCAGCTATTAGATTTCTGTGGTATAGCTTATATGGATACAATTACCTATATCTTGGTTATTGCATCTATTGTACAATTGGTTGAAATGTTTATTAAAAAGTTTTCACCATCCTTATATAAATCACTTGGTGTATATTTACCTTTAATTACAACAAACTGTGCTGTATTAGGTGTTGCTCAAGGAAACTCCTCTCAAGGCTTAAGCTTTGGAATGTCTATGGCAGAAGCTATTGGCACAGGACTAGGCTTTGCTTTAATTATCTTCGTATTTTCATGTATTCGTTATCGTTTAGATGCTGCTAATGTACCTAAGGCATTTAAGGGTATCCCTATTGCTTTAGCAACTGCAGCTCTAATGAGCTTAGCCTTCTTAGGCTTATCAGGAATGATTGGATAATATGAATCCATTCTTAGGATTAGCTATTACAATTATAGCCTGTTTAGTTGTACTATTTATTGTGTCCTATGTTTTAAACAAAAGAACACCAGTTCCTAAGGGATGTGAAAATATTAAAATCTCTGAGGAGTTTTGCTTGAATTGTACAAATACAGAATGTAAAATACATGAAAAACTAGATTTAGAAAAGATTAAGAAAGAACTAGAAACAGAAAGCGAGGATAAAGAAGAATGAAAGAAGTATTTATCGCAATAGGAATATTAGCTGGATTAGGATTGCTTTTTGGTTTTGGATTAGCTATAGCTGCAAAGTTCTTGTATGTTAAAGTGGATACAAGAATAGAAGATATTACAGGTATTCTTCCTAATGCCAACTGTGGTGCTTGTGGATATCCAGGTTGTGCAGGCTTTGCGGAAGCTATCGTGAATCAAACTGCTGAAAATTTGAGCCTTTGTAAACCAGGCTTAAAATCTGGAAAACCAGAGGCTATTAGAAAGTATTTGGATGACCATCCAAATGATGATGGATCTGTTAATCCTATTAAATTGAAATAAAAAAAGACTTGTAAAAGTCAGTCAAAATAATAGCTTATAATCTTGAGTGGATAGGTCCTTACAAAGTGGGGATTCCTTCTCTCTTAAAAGATTTTATAAAGAAATAGAAGCCTTAACTGTGTAAGATTGTGAAGGCTCTTTTTCTTTATATGGTACATTTTTATTCGATATCCACTTATGCCCTAAAGATTTAATTTTTATTGAATTTACGATGGCGTAGATTACCATAAGAATGATAATCACCAATAGAATTGTATCTATTAGGATTAAAAATGGATTATAGAATAAAAATAGTGAAAAAATAGTGAAAAAATAGTGAAATTATGGTATACTATTATAAGGTGGGATGAAATATGATAAAAGTGATTTTAGATAATGAGATATTAGATTCAATTTTAAAGATTGAAAAAAATAAAGATGCTATTAATCTAGTAGATATACCTATTTTCTTATCTAATAGATTTCGAAAAAACACCAAGAAAAGAAGTTCATATGCCTCTAATAAGATGGAAGGTAATCCTTTAACATTTGATCAAGCAAGTGAAATTTTAGAAGCTCAAGAAAGACATTTTCTAAAACCCGAACAGGAAATCAGAAACTATTATTTAGCTTTAACCTTTTTAGAAGAAAGGCTGAGTGAAAGAGAACCTTTTTCTATTGAAATGCTATTAGAGGTTCAAAAATTAATCTGTTTTGGAGAACCTAAAGAAAAAATCGGTATAAGAAAGGCTATGCCACCAGGTGTATTATTTGCTGTATGGAATCAACAAACACATCAACCAGAATATATTCCACCCGAGTATAGTGAAGTTTTAGATCTGTTAAAAGAATTGGTTGAGTATATAAAAGCCTCTACCGATCATCCAGTTTTAAAGGCTGCAGTATTGCACTATCAATTGGTTACCATTCATCCATTTGAGGATGGAAATGGTAGAACGGCAAGAATACTTTCCAATTATGTTCTTTCCTATTATGGTTATGGTTTTAAGGATATTGGTTCACTAGAAGAATATTTTGCTTATGATATAGACGAATATTATACTTGCTTGCAAATGGGATTGCCAGCATTATATTATGATGGAAGAAATAATCCTCCTCACCCAGAAATATGGATAAAGTATTTTTTAAAGGTGTTTTCTTTATATGCAAATAAAGTATTGCAAATTGTAAATAAAGAAGTAAAGGAGGATAAGCAAGTAAGAATATCACGTCTATCCAGTAAGAGTAAAAATTTTTTGTTATATCTTAGAAAAAATAAAATGGATAACTTCACACCCATTGATTTATCTAAGAAGTTAGGGGTTACCAATAGAACCATTATAAACTGGTGTACAGAATTATCCAATAATGGTTTTTTAAAGCCTATACTTGTAAATTCTAGAATTAGACACTATGAAGTTATTAAAGAAAATGAATAGCTTTGTTTAGCCAAACTAATCTAGTTTTAATACAATAATTTAATTCTTTCGTCTCTAGAAATAGAGGAATATGGCTTATAATTATTCACGGGAACCAAATTGTATTTAGTTTGTTTGTCGATTCTAATATACTTTGGTTTCTTTTTGTTTTGTACAAAAAAAGTAGGCGTTCTTGCCTACCATTCTTCTGATGAAGGTGTATCTTCATCACATATCTTTGGTTTTATATTTTATCTTCCTATTTCAAATTTTAAAGAGGCTCTTTAATAGAGAGTTGACAAAGGAAGATAATGGAATTACATAACATGGGTTATGGGTGAGATAGACAATTTAGTCGTGGATTGTAAGTGAATAATGAAATGAATGTGGTTCATATTTGAAATATCCATAGAAAAATGAATTTAATATAAATACTATAATAGATAAATAATGATTAATCGTTATCGTTATTAAATTTTTTTCTATTCATTTTTTCTTGGCAAAATGAATATATTTCTATAAAAATGTTTGGAAATTCAAATAAAGCAAATAATTTTAAATACATTGCAAATTTTATAAGTCCTTTTTTAAATTCACACATTATTTCATTGTTTTTGTTATTATGTAAAATTCGTTCTATTTCACACTCTCCTCCACAATAATAAAAAAATTCACAGTTACTACAAAGATGCTTATTTAAACAGATTTGTTCCGATAATTGATTTTTTGTATTCAAAAAATCAATGGTTTGGTTAGGTATTATAGTTGAAGCAGGGCATCCATATATTTTATCATTTTCATCAATGGTAAAACGTGTTATACCTGCATCACATCGATTTAAAACCCTAACGTTTAGAAAGCAACGGAAAATGAATTTTCCAAAATAATCATCACCATTGATTATTTTTTTTAATAATTTCCATCGTTTATTTTTAATTTCTTCTGCAAAGAAAATTGTTAATTTCTCATATTCTTTTATCCACGCTTCAATAGATTCTTGAGTGAATCCATATTGAATATCCCTTACTGGTTTTATTGAAATCGTTTCAAAATAAGAATCTAATTCTAATAAAGTTTTAAGTAAATCAAAAGTATGATTGGTTATGGTAATAGCACATCCTAAATACTCTCTTTTTTTTATTGCTCTTATATTTTTCATTATTAAATCGTATGTGGGATTATTGAACTTATCCGTACGAAAAAAATTATGAATCTCTTTAGGGCCATCAAGACTAATACCAAAAAGGATATCTTTTTTCTGAAGATTTTTTATTGTTTTTTTATTTAAAAACATTCCATTTGTCACGAATAAAACAACAAAATCTTTATTATATTTTTGTGATAAACTTTTGCATAATTTTGATATTTTGTATATAGTTGATAAGTTTAATAATGGCTCACCTTTGCCAGACAAATCAATATAAAACCTCTCACAGTGACTAAATCTATTTACAAGTTGTATAATTTTCCTTTGTATATAATCAAAGTCCATTAATTTATTTTTTTTGAAGTTGTTAAAACAATATTTACAAGCAAGATTACACGCGTTTGATATATTAATACAAATTGTCAAATATTTAGTATTAAAGGATTTTATATATTCTTCAATGTTTGGGCTGCTATTATCAAGAACATCTTCTTTATAATATGAAAAGTCTCCGTTAGTTTCATTTACAAAAATTGTTTTATCTAATACATCAATTTGTTTCATTTTTGTCAAGCTCTAATTTTTCTAAAACTTCCATAATTTTTAATCCGTCTGTTTTGTTTATTCTATAATATCGATAGGAATAATGAAACTCAAGATGACCATCAAATATACGATATACACAAACTCTTTCTAAATCACTTAAAAGAATAAAATTTCGTTCTCTATTATTACCACTACCATAGATAAGGCTTATATCTTCCTTTGGAATATGGTCATCCTTATGTGACAAATTATATTGACGATATTCAATATCTTTTATTGTTTGATAAATCAAATAATCTTTATCCTTAAAAATTTTCGAATCATAATCAAAATTAAATCTATAATTAATTCCTAAGCCATTTTCAATTGGTTTATAATCTTCTAAAAAACATTCGATAGTTGATTGTCTATCACACTCTTCTTGTAATGTATCTCCTTTGCAGGAAGAGAATAGAAGTATAGAAACACAAAAGATAAAAATACAAAACATTTTCTTCATCATATGTTCCTCCTAGCATTCTGCTTGGGTTATGTTAGCTTTCAAGTATTTTATAAAATTTTCAGTTATAAATTCTCTGATTTCTTTTGAAGGCATTGATTTGCCATTTTCGGTCATTATATAATTACCCACGTAAGCATTCATATAATTATTTTTATTTATTATATTGCCATCATTTTTTTCTTCCAAATTAAATTGAAAGTATATTTCATTTTTTAATGCTAAAAAGGCATCGGCAGGTTTGTTCTCGTATTCTACTTCAATTGTTGTGGTATACATAAACATTGTGAATCTTCTAAAAGAGGATGTTTTTATGATAGCATAATATGCTGTTAAGGAATCTGCCAATGAATTTTCATCAATGTCTAAGTAGCCTTTTGTCACATTCATAGCATCAATATCTGCTAAAATATCATCTTCGTTACATCCTATATTAGCGTTCATTATGTCATAAAAATTAGATGTATTATAATTCAAATTATGCATATCATATTTCAAGTTTTTTGCAGCAGTTTGTAAATCTCCGTTCCAACTAACAATATCTCTTTGTGCATTATTTCTTCCTAAAGATAAATCATTTTCAGTTTTGCAATAAATGCCATCGATACTTGCGAACATGTGGATTAAATCAATCTTTTGTTCCTTTCCTTGTGGATCAATTAAACGTAAAGCAGGATTAGAATCGTCAGAACGCCTGTATTTAGCATCTAACTCCCCATGCAACCTTACATTATAGTCGCTATAATTTATAAATTGAGAAAAAAATTCATTAAACCGTAAACCGTGAGAATAATCATTATTTATTTCTTTGACAAAACTCTCGTCTGTATTTCCGGCTATTATTCCCCACTTCGAACCATATTTTGACCCACTATCAGCATAAGATGCATTTATAGAACGCAAATATCCCAAGCACAAATTTTTATATTTTGAGGCTTTGCTATTTTTTTCTTTAGCTCTATTCTCCAATTCATTTACCATAAAGATAATAGAATCAATATCATTACCTATTTCTCTAATGGAAACAACTTTATCAACATAAGGTGAAGCATAATAATAATATTTATTATTCTCCTCATAAACCTCTCTTCTTGTCGATTTTATAAAGTTAACAATAGATTTGTTAACATACATTTTTTTGATGAAGAAACAGATTGTGTTACAACATAGTAACCAATGTTTTCATATGAATGAGATTTTTCAACAAATATATCTTCCTTTGTATTCAAATGAATACTAAATATTGTTAGGAAAACCAGCATCACAAGTAATATGAAACAGCTTTTTATTTTTTTCATAATTTTACTCCCTTTGCGCTATGAATTATCAAATTTATTATATATGGTTTTTTTTCTTTGTCAAGGAAATGCATTCGACAAGAATCGACAACATTGAAGATATTTTATGAGAATATTGGCTATTTATAAAAATGGGGGAACTCAAACTAAAAAATAATAAAAATTGACTAAAGAACAAATTGTGATATAATATCCATAGGTGATAAAGATGCTAGAACATATTAAAAAGAATTATGTGAATATTTGTATAGCCATTGTTTATACGTTACTTGCCTCTTTAGTATATGGAATTTGGTCGTATTCTGCGTGGCATTTATGGTATGTTACATTTATCATTATAATTGTTATTGTTGGTATTGGTTTTGTTATAGGATTCTTTTGGATTCGTAGTGAAATTAAAAAAACTCAACCAAAAGAGGAACAAAAAGAAGAGGCTATCGTCCAATAATTTCCAATTGAATTATACTTTAAATAATGGTATAATTTCAGTAATCTTAAGTGAAGAGGCTAAGTAGTCTAATTGATGAGTTAGATAGAGAGCTAGTGGTTGGTGGAAGCTAGTTAAACACGTTAGATGAATCTACCTTGGATAAGAATCGTATTTCTGCGTTAAAGGATTTAAGTGCTAGTTTTATACTAGAATTAAGGTGGCACCACGGTATATATCGTCCTTAGGTTTAATACTTAAGGGCTTTTATTTTTAGAAAAAGAGAGGGAAAGAGAAATGTTAGATATTAAATTTATTAGAGAAAATCCAGAAGTGGTAAGAAAAAATTTAAAAAAGAAATTTCAAGATGCAAAATTACCTTTAGTAGATGAGGTTATTGCATTAGATAAGGATATTCGTGCCTTAAAGCTAGAGGCTGAAACCTTAAGAGCCTCTAGAAATGAAATTAGTAAGCAAATTGGCTTTTATATGAAAAATAAAGAAATAGATAAAGCAAATGAGGCTAAAGCTACTGTAACTAAGAACAATACAAGAATTGCTGAAATTGAACCTAAGCTAGAAGAGCTTCAAACAGAATTAAATAAGAAGATGCTAGTAATTCCTCAAATTGTAGATGCAAGTGTTCCAGTGGGTAAGGATGATTCTGAAAATGTAGAAATTGAAAAATTTGGGGATCCTGTGGTTCCTGCTTATGAAATCCCTTATCATGCAGATATCATTGCAAGATTTAACGGTTTAGATAAGGAAGCATCAGGTAGAACAAGTGGAAATGGCTTTTATTATCTTGTAGGAGATATTGCAAGACTTCACTCTGCAATGCTAAGCTATGCTAGAGATTTTATGATCAACAAAGGCTTTACCTATTGTATTCCGCCATTTATGATTCGTTCAGATGTTGTTACTGGTGTTATGAGCTTTGCTGAAATGGAAAATATGATGTATAAGATAGAAGGAGAAGATTTGTATTTAATCGGAACCTCTGAGCATTCTATGATTGGACGCTTTAAAGGACAGATTGTTAAAGAAGCTGAGCTTCCTATTACATTAACTTCTTATTCTCCATGCTTTAGAAAAGAAGTAGGCGCTCACGGTATTGAAGAAAGAGGAATTTATCGTGTACATCAATTTGAAAAACAAGAAATGATAGTTCTATGTAAGCCAGAAGAAAGTATGGATTGGTATAACAAGATGTGGAGCTATACGGTAGAATTCTTTAGAAGTCTAGATGTAGCTGTTCGTACCCTAGAATGCTGTACAGGCGATTTGGCTGACTTAAAAGTAAAATCTTGTGATGTTGAAGCTTGGAGCCCTAGACAACAAAAATACTTTGAGGTTGGTTCTTGTTCAACCTTAGGTGATGCCCAAGCTAGACGATTAGGGATTCGTACTAAAAACGAAAAGGGAACTTATTTAGTGCATACATTAAATAATACTGTTCTTGCAACACCTAGAGGTTTAATTGCTGTTTTAGAAAATAACTATAATGCAGATGGTAGTATATCTGTACCTAAGTCTTTACAACCTTATATGGGTGGAATAGAAGTTTTAAAACCAGTAAAATGAAAAAAAGCTCTAGTTTCCTAGAGCGTTGTATCGACTTTATAAGGGGAGATTTTAGTTGTCGATTGATAAAATTAAAACTCCTTTCTGTCTTTTTGACACCTATAGTATACAAGAAAAATATAGTAAAAATAAAAAATTAAAATGTGAAATTATGTAAAGGATGAAGAAAATTATGTTTTTAGCAGAAAATACAAATAATATTGATTGGAATGCTTTATGGAATACAATATTAAACTGGTGTACAACAACAGGAATTCGTTTAATTATTGGGTTAGTATTATTATTTATTATATTTAAAATAACAAATATATTAACGAAAAAGCTTTATAAACGTCTACAAAAAAGACAAGCAGATGAAACACTTTCTAGAGTTGGAACGCAAGTGCTACGTATTGTTATCAAAGTAGTATGTTTGATTTGCTTTGTTGGTTATATCGGAATAGAAACTGCCTCTATTACAGCTTTGATTGCTTCTGCAGGTGTATCTGTGGGTTTGGCATTGCAAGGATCCTTATCTAACTTTGCAGGTGGCATTATCATTATTTTAATGAGGCCATTTCGAATTGGAGATAAAATAACCTCTAATGGAGAAAGTGGCACTGTAGAAGATATTCATATGTTTTATACTGTATTAGTTACTGCTGATAATAAAGTGGTTCATATTCCTAATGGAGCACTTGCTAATAATGTTATTGTAAATACATCAATCAAAGAAACAAGAAGAGTAGAAGTGGTAATGTCTATTGCCTACGATGCAGATTTAAATAAGGCTACAGATGTAATCAATGATGTTTGCAAGCAGAATGCTCTTATTTTTACAGATCCTGTTCCTTATGTAGGGATTAAAGAATATTCTAGTTCAAGTGTAGATTTAAATATTCGTGTTTGGTGTAATAATAAAGATTATTGGACAATTCAAAATTATCTACTGGTTGAAATTAAAAAAGCCTTTGATGAGAATGGTATTGAAATACCATTTAATCAGTTAGAGGTTGCTATAAAAAAGTAAGGAGCTAGCAAACATGAAAAAAATAATGTTATTTATCTTGATGATTTTTTGTTTTTGTGTGGTAGGCTGTGATGCTAAGGAAGTGCCTGCTGAGATTATACTTGTAGATGAAAATCAAGAGGCTGTAACCTATCAAATTTCTGCAACAGATAATTTAGATGAAGTAAAAGAGATTTTTAACAAATTAAATAAAGTTAATATAAATTCTAATTTTAATGGCTTTTCTTTAGATTTTAAAACAGAGCTAGAAGGAAAGGTTGTTGTTACAAATCAGGAGACAAGAACGATAGATTTAGGATATACTTTTGCTGTTAATGCCATCACGAATTTAAAAAAATTTAAGATGAGTGGGACAATATCACTGGATGGATATACAAATACAGATTCTGATAGTTTATCTTTAAAAACTAAAAATAAGCTTTCTTTGGATTTGGTAACTGATGATATGTATGCTTTTTTAAAGGGAAATGTAGAAACTGGAGACAATCATTTCACAATCAAAGATAAGGTAAATATTTATGAAGATATAAAAGAATATAAGCCATCCATAAGCTCATATATAGATTTAATGAAATATTATAATCCTTTAAGCTTTATATCAAATCCATCTTCCTTCATTGATACTTATCATGTTATCATTTGTAAAACAACAAAGGATTCCTTTACTTTGCGCTTACAGATTCCTGCAAATTTGATTTTTAAGGATCTAGATACAGATTTAACCACCGATGTTGATATAGAACTGTCTTGTGCAAATCTTTTACCAATTCATATAGAATTTCAAGCAGATGATGCTATTTCTTTAATTTTAGAAAACGAATATATCAGACAATATCTTACTAGTACAGTGCAGGTAGAAAATGCTAAGCTTAAGGTGGATTTGAATTTAAAGTATGATTATTTTGAGGTTTTAGAACTTACAGAGGAAGAAAAAGAAACTTACAGAAAGATTGTTTCTAAAGATGACAAATGAGACTTTAAGAAAAGTATATCGTATATCTAATTCTTTATTTTCTGTTATTACTTTCTTATTAACGATTTTAATTCTTGCTCAATTTATTATGGTCCGTAATCTATATTACTTTACCATATCCTTTTTGGTTCACTTAGGAATTGTATTTATAAATAATGGTATATTTCATTATATTAATAAAATAAAAGGGTATACTATTTTTTTAAAAAAGAAAGAATTTAAAATTTTTCGGATAGTAATATATTTTATAAGAGTAATTTCTTGTTGTGTAATTCTTGCGATGATACATATTGGGAATTTGTTTATAGTAGAAGAGGTTGCTTTAGCTGGTGATCCTTTTTCTATTACCTATATGGTATTTGTATTTTTGTTGTTATTTTTAGAGTTTTTCTCTATTTTTGTAAGATTTATAGAAAAATCAAATTAAAGAAAATAGAAAGTCAAATAAATGTTTTCTTTATTTGTAATAAAGAAAAGAAAATTAAGGATAAACTTAACTATTGCATAAATGTAGTCTTTATGTTAAAATTCAAATCCGGAGTGTGATTAAACATGAAAACAATATTGGTTACAGGTGGAGCTGGATATATCGGTTCTCATACAGTTCTTGCCTTATTGGAAAAAAATTATAATGTGATTATCATTGATAATTTTATCAATTCTTCAAAGGAAGCTGTTTATCGTGTAGAACAGCTTGCAGGAAAAAATATAAAGCTTTATGAGGCAGATTGTTGCGATTTAGAAGCGTTTGAGGTTGTTTTTAAGGAAAACAAAATTGATGCAGTTATTCATTTTGCTGGTTTAAAGGCAGTGGGTGAATCTGTAGCATTACCTTTAAAATATTATGAGAACAACTTGTTTTCTACTATCAATCTATTAAATTTAATGAGTAGATATGGAGTGTATAATCTTGCATTTTCATCTTCTGCAACGGTTTATGGAGAGCCAAAAAGCGTTCCAATTTATGAGGATTTTGACCTTCATGTTTCTAATCCTTATGGGAGAACAAAGCTGATGATAGAAGATATTTTAAGGGATTTAGCTAAGGTGAATCCTAAATTTAATATTGCTTTGCTACGCTATTTTAATCCCATAGGTGCCCATCCCTCTGGAAGAATTGGGGAAAATCCAAATGGAATACCTAATAATTTAGTTCCTTATATTACCCAAGTGGCAATAGGGAAGCTTAAGGAGGTTGGTGTTTTTGGTAATGATTACCCAACGGTAGATGGCACGGGAGTTAGAGATTATATTCATGTATGTGATTTGGCAGAAGGACATATTTTATCCTTAAACAAATTATTTTCTGGTTGTGGACTTGTGGTTTACAATTTAGGGACAGGGAAAGGGTATAGTGTTTTAGAAGTAATCCATGCAATGGAAAAGGCTGTAGGACATCCAATTCCTTATTCCTTTAAATCTAGACGCCCAGGAGATATTCCGTCTTGTTATGCATCTCCACAAAAAGCCTATCATGAGCTTGGCTTTAAGGCAAAATATAGTATTGAAGAAATGGCAAGAGATGCTTGGAACTGGCAAAAAAACAATCCTAATGGATATTCTCAATAAATTTAAGGTCCTTTTAAGTATGAAGCTTAAGAGGATTTTTTCTTTAAAAATTTTTTTACGAATACATAGAGATATTTATCTCTATGTAGCATTTTTTTGGTTATTTTACTTGAAAAATTAGTCTTGTTTTCTATTGATTTTTGTTTATAATATTATCTAGAAAAATAAAGGAGCTAAAGAAATGAAACCAACATTAGTAGTTATGGCTGCAGGAATGGGTAGTCGCTTTGGGGGATTGAAGCAGGCTGAGCCTATTACCTCAGATGGAAAAGGTATTTTAGATTTTTCTGTTTATGATGCAAAAAAAGCAGGCTTTGGTAAGGTTGTTTTTATCATAAGAGAAGATATGGAAGAATACTTTAAAAGACTTGTAGGAAATCGTATTGCAAAAATTTTACCAGTTGTGTATGTATTCCAAACAACACAGGATCTTCCAAAGGGTAGATGTAAGCCTTTAGGAACTGGACATGCAATTTATTGTTGCAAGGATGTTGTTAAGGAGCCCTTTGCGATTATAAATGCTGATGATTATTATGGTCAAAATGCTTTCTTTGAAATTTGTAAGCATTTATCTTCTGCCCAGCCAGGACAATATGCAATGACCTCTTATCTTCTTGCTAACACGGTAAGCAAAAATGGAACTGTCTCAAGAGGCGTTTGTCAGGTGGAACAAGGTTATTTAAAAAGTGTAGAAGAATTTACAAAAATTGATGCCTTAGGAAATTACATTGTAGATGGAATAGAAAAGCAGTTTCCTAAAGAAACATTGGTTTCTATGAATCTTTGGGGACTTACACCTGATATATTTACTTATCTAGAAGAAGACTATAAAGAGTTTTTAAAAACAGCAGATTTAATGAAGGATGAGTTTTTTATTCCTACTGTTATATCAAATGCTGTTCATAAGAAATTGGCTACGGTAAAGGTATTTAAAAATACAGATAAGTGGTATGGTATTACTTATCGTGAGGATTTAAAAGAAATTAAGGAAGCAATAGAGGGATACATTCGTGATGGATTATACAAAGGAATTTAAAGATGTAGTAGATCTTTTTAAGCTTGAAGGAAAATTGCTTGAGGTTTGTCCTTATGGAGAAGGACATATTAATCAAACATTATTAGTAACTACAACAAAAAAAAGATATATACTTCAGAAAATGAATACACATGTTTTTAAAGATCCAGATGCCTTAATGAAAAATATTTGTTATGTGACTGAGGCACTTCAAGGGCAGGGAATTGAAACATTATGTGTTATACCAACAAAAAAGGAAGAAGCATTTTTAAAACTTAATCAAAAGGGTAAGCTAGAATGCTTTAGAATGTATGATTTTATTGAAAATGCAGTAACCTTTCAAAAAGCAAGTAATAAACAGGTGTTTTATAACTCTGGAAAAGCTTTTGGTGAATTTCAAAATCACTTGGCAAATTTTGATGCATCCTTGTTAACTGAAACGATACCCAATTTTCATAATACAGTAAAACGTTTTGAGGATTTTTTAAAGGCTGTTAAAGAAGATAAAGTAAAGCGAGTAAAGGATTGTAGGAATGAAATTGATTTTATTTTAAAACGTCAAAATACACTATCTAAGGTTTTAGATGGATTAAAGGATGGGAGCATTCCTTTACGTGTGACGCATAATGATACAAAGCTAAACAATATTTTAATGGATGATAAAAGCTTTGAAGCAAGAGCCATTATTGACCTAGATACAATTATGCCAGGCTCTTTGCTTTATGATTTTGGGGATTCTATTCGATTTGGAGCCTCTACTGCAGCAGAAGATGAAAAGGATTTAAATAAAGTGCATTTTGATTTAGAGTTATTTAAAACCTATGCCTTAGGGTATTATAGTGCTGTATCAAACAGTATTACAGCTAAGGAATTAGAGCTACTTCCTTATAGTGCTTACTTGCTAACTATGGAATGTGGGATGCGATTTCTTGCGGATTATTTATCTGGTGACATCTATTTTCAAATTCATTATAAAGACCACAATTTAGTAAGAGCTAGAACGCAGCTTAAGCTTGTATCTGAAATAGAAAATAGGTTTTCTGAGATGGAAGCATGTATTAAAGAAATAACAAAATAGAGAGTTAAGAGCCAAAACGGCTCTTTTTTTTGGAAAAAATGGCAAAAATGGAGCAAACTCCAAATATTTTTCTTCATTTTGTTGACTTGCTCCAATATTAGTGATACAATGGAAGTAACCAAAGGGTTTCTATACCTTTTGCTCGAAAGCGTTTTCAATATCAAAGGGGGGGGGGTAGGAGCTTGTTAAAATTAAAAATAATCAATCAGCAAAATAACGAATTGTATATTAGTTTGGCAGCAGAAAAATTGAGCATTGTTTACAATTTTGAATATCAAGATGGGGATTGGATGATTGTAGATTGTGATAAAGTAAAAGGATTTTATAAAATTCGTTTAGAGGACACAATGGAAGAGGCAATTGTGTATGTTCCTGAAAGTTCTTTTATTTATCATATTCCAGAGGTAAATCAAAGAAAAAATTATTCCCCAAAATCATTTTATGGAGATTGTCATCTTATTCATGTGGAAGAGGCTAAGGAAGAAGAGGTTTATCAAAGAAGGAATATGGCCTATAATCCATACGATGAGCATTTCAATACTACTTTTTATCCACATTCTGTTGCAAATGTAGAAACAAGAAATGAGTGTGTGTTTGCAAGTAGAAATGCAATTGATGGGTATTACTATAATGATTCACATGGGAGTTTTCCTTATCAAAGCTGGGGAATTAATAAAAATCCAAATGCCGAATTTAAAATTGACTTTGGTAGAGAAGTGATGATTGATGAGGTTGTTCTAACCTTACGAGCAGATTTCCCTCATGATAATTACTGGAAACAAGCCACCCTAGAGTTTTCAGATCATAGTCAAATGGTTATACATTTAGACAAAACAGAGAAAAGGCAGGCCTTTAAGTTTAAAAGTAAAAAGGTAAGCTTTATTGTTTTGAAAAATTTAATTAAAGGAGAAAAATTATCTGATTTTCCTGCACTAACTCAATTTGAGGCATGGGGAACGGAAATTAAAGAGGTGAATAATGGGACGAGTTAAGCTAGAAGAAATTAAAAGAAATGAATTTAAAACCAGACCTAAATTTGATAAAAGTGATGTAAAAATGACTTTAGATAAGGTTGTTAGGATTGTAGATAATATGCTTCTAAAATTTCACGATGACAATTTTCCCAGGGCGTGCAGTAAGGATTATGTTTATGGGTCAGTAGGGAATTTAAAATGGGATTGTAGCAATAATGAAAGTATTTGGACAAATTCCTTTTGGAGTGGTATTTTATGGCTGATGTATGAATATACGCAAGATGAAAAATACAAGCTTGAGGCTCAAAAGCACTCAGATTCCTTTCGCCAAAGAATAGAAAATCATTATCATAAGAATGAAGATGAGGCTGGACTTAAGCATCATGATATTGGTTTTTTATATAGTATTTCAACTGTTGCAGATTATAAGATTACAGGCTCTAAGAAGGCTTTAGAAACTTCTCTTATGGCTGCTAAGCTTTTATCAAAGCGTTATATTGATAAGGCTAAAATTTTACAAGCCTGGGGCGATATGAATGATGAAAAGCAAAGAGGCAGAATGATTATTGATTGTAACTTAAATATTCCCTTGCTTTATTTTGCAGATGCCTTTACCAAAGATCATCAATACTTTATGATGGCTTACAATCATGCAAAAACAGCTAGTAAGTATATTATTAGAGCGGATGCATCTACCTTTCATACCTTTCATATGGATGTTATAACAGGAGAACCAAAATATGGTTCAACTCACCAAGGATACTCTGATGATTCTTGTTGGGCAAGAGGACAGGCCTGGGGGATTTTAGGGTTCCCAATTTCATATCGATATACTAAGGATGTAGAATTTTTAAATCAAGCTAAATGCTTAGCAAACTACTTTTTAAACAGGCTACCTAACGATTTGGTGTGCAATTGGGATTTAATCTTTACAGAAGATGATGGGCAACGAGATACAAGTGCCGCAGCAATTGCAGCTATTGGTTTATTTGAACTATCAAAAAACCTTCCTAAGGAAGATTTAGATAAAGAAATTTATTTAAATGCAAGTCTAGCAATTACAAAAGCGTTAGCTGAAAAGTATCTTGGAGATAATCTTGAGGGCATTTTAAAAAGTGGGGTATATTTTTTCCATGGGAATTTAGGTGTGGATGAATATTTGATTTTTGGAGACTATTTCTTTGTAGAGCTTTTGTTAAGATTATACAAGGATGATTGGAATCCTTATTGGTAGGAGGCAGAATATGGAACTTGAAATAAAAAATAAAACAAGTACAGAAGCATCTAAAACAAAAGATCCTAAGGAAAACAAATTTTTAGAAAAATTTAAGAAGCATATGAAATATAATTGGCAAATTTATTTATTGTTTTTGCCAGCATTTATATGGATTATCTTTTTCGTTTTCGTACCCTTCGTTTCTAATGTTTTAATGTCGTTTCAGGATTATAGCGTAAGCAAGGGTGTTTTTGGAAGTAAATTTATAGGATTTGAAAACTATATTTATTTCTTTTCAATGGATGGATTTTTCTCCTTATTAGGAAATACTCTGTTATTAAATTTATTAGTACTAGTTATTGGTTTTCCAGCAGCAATCCTGCTTGCAATTATGATTTACGAATCTAGAAGTAAAGTAGTAAAAGGAATTGCCCAAACAACCACCTTCCTTCCCTTCTTCATTTCGGCAGTAGTTGTTTGTAATTTAGTTATCGAATTTTTAAAGTCAGATACAGGTATGATTGTAAACATTTTAGCCGCATTGAGAATCGTAGATCCAAATAACAAGCCTAATTTATTAAATAACCCGAATTTATTTCGTTGGATATATGCCATTATGGAATTATGGCAAACAATAGGATATAATTCCTTAATTTATTTGGCAGCCCTATCTGCAATAGATACTTCCCTATATGAGGCAGCCTCTATGGATGGGGCAGGAAAAATCAGACAAATCTTTCATGTGACACTTCCAGGGATAGCACCTACAATTATTATTACGTTGATTCTAAAAATTGGTAAGCTTTTATCAATGGGCTATGAAAAGGTGTTGTTATTGCAAACTGTATATAATAAGCCAACCTCAGAAATCATAAGCACATATGTTTATAATGTCAGCTTAAGCCCTACAGTAGGACAACCGAATTACGGTTTAGCCGCAACAATAGGTTTATTTGATGCGGTGGTAGCTATTGTGCTAGTAACCATAGTAAATAAAATTGCTAAAAAGGTTTCAGATACACAGTTATGGTAGGTGATAATAAAATGACAAAAAAATTAACTTGGAAAAAGAAATTAAACCTTGATAATATCTTAGGAATTGTCAATAACGTACTTTTAATTGTGTTATCTATTTTAATGGTATACCCAATACTTTATATCTTTATCACTGCAGTTAGTGATCCCGTAGCCTTCTCTAGAGCAGTAAATCAACAAAAATTATTAATTGTACCACAAGGCTTTACAATGGAATATATAATGGAGCATTTAAAAAATGTTGAAATATGGAGAGCCTATGGAAACACCATCTTGTATACGCTGCTTGGTACTGCAATTAGCTTATTTTTAAGTATTACATGTGCTTATGTACTCTCTCGTAGAGGATTAAAAATAATTAAAATTATGTCGATTATTGTAGTATTGACTATGTGGTTAAAGCCTGGAATGATTGCAACCTATACGAATATTAAAAGCTTAGGCATGCTTGGAAATATTATGGGAATTATGCTTCCATTTGCATTTTCAGCCTATAATGTAATTCTATTACGAACGTACTTTGCTGCTATACCAGTAGATATTGATGAATCAGCTCAAATTGATGGTGCATCTCATTTTAGAATGTTAACAAGCATTTATATTCCTGCCAGTGGACCTGCAATAACCACAGTAGGATTGTTCTATGCAATAGACCGTTGGAATGGATATTTCTGGGCAGAAATTGTTCTACAAAAGGATAAGCTTTATCCATTACAGGTACTTGTTAAAAAAATGCTACAAAGCACAGGAGAATCTGGAGACTTATTTAGAGGAACTGTTTCAGCTTTTGCATTAATAATCATTGCGATAGTTCCAATTATGATTATATTCCCATTTATTCAAAAGTATTTTAAAAAGGGTGTTATGGTTGGTTCAGTAAAATAAAAATAAAAAAAGAAAGGAAAGAAAAAAATGAAATTCAAAAAACTATTTTTAAGCACTATTATGCTATGTGGAATAGCTTTAGTGGGGGGGGGGTCTAACAACTCACGCAGAAGATGAAGCCCCTAAGGAATTAACTGAAAATTTCAGTTTTACAGAAGAGTTTGATTATGGCGACGGAAGCATTAGTGCTTATGGTGGGGCAAATAATCATAATCTTTATGCCAATAGTAAGCAAGACCTTGTTATTACTACATTAGAACAGAAGGATAATCTTGAGGTTTTAAAGGTAAGCACAATGGCAAATGCCTCTCAAACTGGTAAAATTAGTATAAGAGATAATGGTAGTGCATCTTCTTTATTTAATAAAGAGAATAGCTCTATGGTTTTAAAGTTTAAGTTTAACATCGACCATGGTAGAGAACAACAATTTGGCTTATGGTTGAATACAGCAGATATTGGCTCTAGTAGGACATATACTTTACTTAGAATGCGTGATGACGGAACTTATTATCAAATTCCTGAAGGGCAGTGGATTAAAATGGAGACTCTAACAGCTAGAGTATCTAAAAATGAATGGCATGAGGCCACCTTTATTCTTGAAAATAATGGTGGTTTAGACGGAACAGCATCTCAGGATAAAATATATGGATTTTTAGATAATAAATTTATTTATGAGACAAATTTTGCTAATAATGATGACTTTAATGGTAAATTGACAGAATTTTTCTATAATATCCCAAATGGTAATACAAGTCAAGATATTAATATGTATTTGGATTATGTAAGAATAGGAGAGTATAACGCACCAGTTGTTTCAGCTCCTCTGGTTTCTTCTGCAAAGGTGGGGGCATCCTTAAAGCTTGACCCTATTTATGCAGGCACAGATACGAACTATCTTCCTTCTATTTGTCCTAATTACAATGTCACTTTCAGCTTAAATGGTACAGATTTATTAGCTACAACAGAAAATAATACAACAACCTACTCTTTAGAAGGAGAGGACATTATTAGCTATGAAAGTGGATATTTTACAGGCTTAAAGGCAGTAGAAAATTTGACAATAAATTATAGCTTTGATGGTAATTTAGCAGAGCCAGTAAGTACGACATTTTCTATTGAAGAAAATGTGGAGCCAATTTTAGTAGCAGATATTTTAACAGAAAAGGTAGTTGTAGATAATACAATTACTCTTGGAGTAAGTGAATCATTCGCTTTAAATAAACTTTTTAAAGCCTTCCCTAATAATGCTGATAACACAGACTTAGCATTTGAAGTTGTAGAAGGAAATGATGTTGTTTCTCTTAATAATGACATCCTTACAGCCCTTAAAACTGGAACTGCTAAGCTTAAAATTTCTGCAACAGATGATAGTGGCGTAGAAAAAGAAGTTGATGTTAAAGTAACTCAAGGAGCATATTCAAATTTAAACAATTATGAATTAACTGATGTATGGAATGCTGCAGAAGAAGAGAAGAGTGGTTTTACAAGCAAGGGCTATGGAAGTAAGACCTTTGCAGAAATCAGTGTGGTTTCAGATGATGTATTTGGTAAAGCAATTAAAATTGCAGGTAATGGTGGAGCTAATCCATCTGGATCTCATTTAGATAAATGGATACCACTTTCTGAATTATCTGAAAATAAGGATTTTAAATTAACGGGTTGGATTAAAATGAATCCAGAAGCCGCATCTAAAACTTCGGCATCAAGAATAGATTTAAAAATATTTACATATTATAATACTTCAAATGGAAATATAACCTATGGATCAGCAGCTCCTTACGCTGTTACATTACAAAACGACAAAGGAAAATTAACAAATGGTTGGGTTTATTTCGAAACCAACCCAATTAATCTAGATGTTAATGCTATCGGAAAGGGTTTTGAAGGAATCAAGGTAGAAATTGGAACATGGAATCAAGAAGCTGACATTGACGCTTATGTAACACATTTAAGTCTAGTTGAACTTGAAAGTGTAAAAACAGAAAGTTGGAATTTTGTTAATGATAAAAATCAAGCAGTAGATACTTCTAAAGAAATTGTTAAAAAAACAAATGAGACCTATCAAATTAATGTTGTTCCAATTCCTTCAACTGGGACAATTTCACCAGAATTCACTTCAAGTGATGAAACATTAGCTACTGTAAATGAAGCTGGATTAGTTACTATTTTAGATAAAACAGGTGATGTGACAATCACTGTTAAAGTTGGTTTAGATGAAAAAACAATTCAAATTAAAATCACAAAACCAGTAGAAACTATTTCTATTGATACAAATCCAATTACAATAATTTTACATGATTTTAATCCAAAAAAAGCTATATGGTCTTTAAATGTTGTACCTGCTGATGCAACCAGTGAACTAGCAAGCGTGGTTGCAGATGAAACAATTTGTAAAGCAGAGCTAGACGGAAACCAATTATACATTACAGAGGTTGCTTTAGGAACTACAACAATCACTATAACTGCAAGTGATAATCCAGCTGCAACACTTGAAATCACTGTAATTGTAAAAGAATATAATGTAACCTATGATATGCAAGGACATGGTACAGCACCACAAGCAGAATCTAATGTAGTAGCATTACCTGCAGAATTGCCAAATGCAACTGCAGATGGATATCTATTTGAGGGCTGGTATTTAGAAGATACATATACAACAAAGGCAGTAGCTGGTGCTGCTATTACAGCAAATACAACGCTATACGCTAAATGGGTGCCTGTTTCTGTAACTACTTATACAATTACGTTTAATACAAAGGGACACGGCACTGCTCAAGCAAGTGTGACTGGTACTAAATTACCTACACTTCCTGTTTTAGCAGAGACTGGATATACCTTTGAGGGCTGGTATTTAGATGATGCTTGTACACAAAAGGCTGTAGAAGGAAAAGAGATTACAGCTGATACAACGCTTTATGCAAAGTGGACTCCAAAGGCAGTTACTCCACCTGTAACAGATAAGACAAATAAAGGGTTAAGTGGTGGTGCAATTGCTGGAATTGTCATTGGTGTTATTGCTGCATTAGGCTTAGCAGGTGGACTTGCGTTCTATTTTATAAAGAAAAACCATACTCCTAAGGAAGTTGAAAACAAAGAAGACAAGGAGTAGGGTTGGTTTATGAAGAAGAAAATAAAAATAATTAGTACTTTATTTCTTCTTTTTCTAACAATTTTCTTAGGTGCTGTCATCACGCGTCATAGTATGATTATTCGGGGTGACAGCACTCCTTCTTATATCAATCAGGAAGAAAAGTATCCTGTTTTTAAGCAGTCTCTTCCTGATGAAGTGACGATTGATGTAGGGGAAACATACGATTTTTCAAATAACTTTATGCCCTATGTTACTGAAGAAGAAAAGCAAATGCTTAAAATTGAAGTAGAGAATGAGGAAATACTTTATTTAACAAATTTTAAATTTAAAGTTGCTGGTTTAAAGGAAGGCGATTCAAAGCTAACTTTAACCTCAGAAGAATACTTTGATGAACTAACGATTCATGTCGTATCAAAGAATTTATGTGAGGACGGAAACTTTAGTGCATATACTGTTGGGACAACTTGGACTGTGCCTAATGAAACTTTAAATGGCTGGAGGTTATGGGTAGGTGCTGCTAGTAGTGTAGATACAGAAAATCAAATTGTAGAGATTGTAGAAGAGGATGGAAATAATGTAGTTCATTATAACCACAAAAAAATCTCGCAATCTGTACTATATAAAACTTACAATGTTGGTCCTGGACAATATTATGTTACTGCAAGAATCAAAGGAAATGAAGTTTCTAAGGACACGTATATTCGTGTAAATCAAGATAACAAGAATAAAACCTTAACTGATAAGCTAAACGGGACTTTTGAGTGGACGAATGTTAAATCGGATGTGTTTAGAATAGAAGAGGGCGAAAAGGCTTTAAAACTTGAGCTTTATACATCTGGAAATACAGGTGAAATTTGGTTTGATGATGTAGAGTTATATCGTGCTGTAGAACCAGATCACCTTTCTATATCTGCGTTAAACAAAACAGAGGAACTAGCGGTTGGAGAACAAAAACAAATCCGTATCACTACAAATCCAGCCTCTAATATAGATTATAATTATGAATATCAGGTGAGTGATACTTCCGTTTTAGAAGTATCAGGAGCTGGTGTAATCAAGGGCTTGTCCTCTGGAATAACCTATGTTACTATATCTGATTTGATTTTTGATTATCAAACTCAAATTTTAGTAATTGTAGGTCAAAAGGATGGTATTCATGCAGAGGTAAATGAAAATAATTTAGTAGAGGTTGAAGAAGATTCATCTATAGCGATTGATGTTCATGTAACAGATAGTAATTCTTATCAGATTTTCAAATATAGTAGTCCTAAAATGGGAAGCTATTATATTAAAAACAATCAAGTGATTTATTCACCGAATCGAGATGTTTATACTATTGGAACAGAATATGATTCGTTTAAAATTGTGGTTTTTGATGATGAAAAAGGATATCAGGTTGTTGAAATCCAAGTAAATATAAAGGCAATTTATGATGATTGTTTTCAAACGGATTTTTGGTTAACTACGCCCAAGAATGAAGCTTTAAGCTGGGAAACAAGTAAGAATAAGTATAATTATTCAGCTGGTGGAAAGATTTATGATTCTAAATTGTCTACTTATTATAATGGTGGATATGTTCAAATCACCTGTAATGATATCGAAGTTGTTTATCCATATACGAAGCGTTCTGCATTTCAAACAGCAGGAAATGAATATACCTTACGTAAGGAAAAAGCAGAGTTTTATAGTAGTATTTATGCTACAGCTAAGGATGGAAGCTTAAAGCTTACAACGAAAAATGGTGGTGAGGTTGAGCTCTTTTTAGATGGTGTAGTCCAAGAAATTCAAGATAGGTACTATTCAAGTACAGGAAAAATCATTTATGGAGTATTATATAACTACACACCTCCAAAAGATTTTTATGGATATGATAGCTTTAGCTTACTTCTTCATAATAATGATACAGAGTCTGTTATAACTACAACATTATATGTGTTACCAGATGAAACAGATTTTAAATTTGATGAATTAGCTTCAAGTGGAAAGCTTGATGGAATTTATTTATTAAGTAATGATGAGTGGTTACAAGAGATTAAAGCGGGTTATAATGC
Source organism: Anaeroplasma bactoclasticum (assembly GCA_023663825.1). Classification (GTDB taxonomy): domain Bacteria; phylum Bacillota_I; class Bacilli_A; order Acholeplasmatales; family Anaeroplasmataceae; genus Pelethenecus; species Pelethenecus bactoclasticus_A. Next base: position 17,799 of record JAMPGQ010000009.1, on the reverse strand, counting down.
AAATGATGAATACATTGTTCGCTGGGTAGAATATTATGAGAAAAATTTAGCTCATTATCAGGCTACAACAGTACCTGCAAACGGACGATCTGCAATGGAACAGTTTGCTATTCTTTATCAGGTGACTGGAAATAAAGAATATGCGATGCGTTGTTGGGAACAGATGAGATATTTGGTTCAAGATGAAGATTTTATAGAAAATACGGATAAGACAAGAAGACTTTCCTGGGGAGAAGATACGAATGGATTCTTAGATGCTGCGATGGCAACCTATAGCGTTTCCTTTGCTTATAGCTATATTAAGGATACCTTGAGTGATATCCAAAAGGAAATGGTTATTAAAGCACTTTATGAAGAAGGCTTCTATTTTTTTGAGACATTACAGAATGTAAATGTATTGCTTCATGGAAACAATCATTGCTTATTGATTTGTGGAGATTTAGCTTTAGCAGCATTAGCTACCTTAAGCTATGATAAAGAAGTAGAGGTTACTGTAAGAGGAAATACTCAAACTATAAATATTCGCCAAATGTCTGCACAGGTTATCATTACAGCCTTTAGATTTTTACAAAATGGTTTAGTCCATTATTCTGAATCTGGTGGTTTCCCTGAAGGACCTGCTTATTCTATTTATGCTCATAGGAATATGGTCTCTTTGCTTGCCACACTTAGAAATTTATATGGACAAACAGATGGTAAAATTAATTCTTTTGGCTTAAGTGATATTAAAGGAATTATGGATTATATTAATTATCCACTATACACATCTAGTCCAAATTATGAGTCTTTCTATTATGCTGAAAGTGAATATTCAAATAATCAACCAGCATTATTATGGTATACAAGGATTGATGAAAATAATATTAATGCCGCTATATTGAGTAAATTAGCTGATGATAATGAGCAATATAATATTATGAATTTATTGTGGTATCGACCAGGGTTATTTGATGATATCAACTTACATACAATGGATCCTTTAGATTATTTATTAGAGGATCATGAGCTTGCTACCTTCCGATCTGCCTTTGGTGATGAAATGGCTATTTTTACAGGCTTAAAGGGAATTGATTGTGCAAGTGGATCCTTTGCTCATAAGAATTTAGATAGTGGAACCTTTGAAATATATGCTCTTGGGGAAAGGTTTATTGGTAATTATAGTAATGAAAGCTATAACATTGTTGTACCAAACGGCTTTTGGGACTATGATTATCAAAGATGGACCTATTATAAAAAGAATGCACAGGGACAAAACACTTTAGTATTTAATCCAGAAAAAAATCCTGTTTTACAACAGGATCCTTATGAAACTGCCCCAATAATAAAATTTGAAACAAATAGTAGTGGTGGCTATTCTATAGTTAATCTTAGCAACGTGTATAAAACAGATGTGGTTTCTGCTTATCGAGGATTAAAATTTTTTGACAATAGATCAAAAATTATGATTCAAGATGAATTTGAATTGCGAGATGAATCAGTTGTTTATTGGAGTGCTCATACAGAGGCTAGAATTGAAATTATAAATGACAAGCTTGCAAGATTAATTCTAAATGGAAAAACGCTATATGCCTATATTAATAGTGAAATAGGAAGCTTTAGTGTTATGCCTGCAACTGCTTTACCAGGAACAATCGGAGAATTTTGTAATTTAGATAATACGGGTATAAATAAGCTAGTGATTAAGCTTGAAAATGTGGTTTCTGGCACACTAAATGTCGTATTTATTCCAACATTAGAAGAAATTACAAGCTTTGAAAAGTATGAGATTGTACCTTTAGATCAGTGGAGTCTAGATGAGGCTTTACCTAAAACTGATATTTCAGTTGAGGATATAAAGGTAGAAGCTGAGCTTGGGAACCTTTATAAATATGTTTTCAATCCTTATCAATATACTTATGTTGTTAAATTGGACAAATCTGTTAAAGAGGTTCCAAATTTAACTGTAACCTATGATAAAGAAAAATATACGGTAGTGGTAAAAAAAGCAACAGCCTTTAATCAATTTACAAAGGTAATTGTGACGGATTTGCAAACAAAAGAGGTAAAAGAATATTCTTACCGTTTTATTGTAGATACTCTTATTGATGGTTATGAGGAATTTAAACAAATTCCAGTTGTAAATGTAAGTGGTAGTAATGGTGTTGAAAATCTTTTAGACGGGGAAAGAACAACTACCTTTTCTTCTGAACAAAGAGAGGTCGTAGTCTTTGAGTTTGAGGATATAAAAACGATAACAAACGTTTTAATGAGATTTTCTGGAGGCTTGTTAAATACATATTATTTTGATATTTATTATAGTCTTGATGGTATTACTTATGAGAGTTGTTACTTTGGTGGTCAAAGTACAAATAATATGGGAGATGAAGTATATTCCTTAGGCTTTATTGAAGCAAAATATATCAAAATTGTATTTAACGGTAATAACAATGATGATAAAACAACAATTTCTAAAGTTGAATTTTATCATAATAATTATACACCACAACAGAACAATTCTTCTAATCTTCCAATTCTTATTGGCAGTATTGTGGGATCTATAGGTTTACTTACTATAGCAGTAGTAATTATAGTAATTATTTTAAAAAAGAGGGGTAAAAAAGATGAAGAAACTATTACTAATGATCGTTTTAATAGCGACTAGCATTTTAACACTTACCTCCTGTGGAGGAAGCGATGAATTAACAATATTTTTGTATCAGGATAATTTTATTTATCGTTCTGATATGGAGGTATTCAAAAAAGCAAATGAATATGCAGGAATTGAGCTTACAGGAGTACTTCAAAAATATGATTCTAATTATGATACCATTTATAATTTGAGAGGAAAGGACGCTAATCTAGTTGTAAATGATCAGGATACTATAGAGGCAACTGCATTAAAGGATGAAATCTTTTTAGATCTAACACCTTTAATTTCAGAGCATGCACCTAATTTGAAAAAATTCTTTGAGGAGAACCCAGAGAAGAAAGCTTGGGCTACCGCAAGTGATGGAAAAATTTATGGTATTCCTTTTTATACAGATGGTAAAACAGCTAAGGCCTTCTTTGTCCGTCAGGACTGGGTCAATAAGCTTGCTGAAAACAACAAACTTCCTGAAGGAATAGATAAAAATAATTTAGATGCGATGAGCGTTGATGATTTTCACAAATTATTAAAAGCCTTTAAGGCAAATAAGAGCTTATTAACGACATTTTCTAATATCTATCCATATTTCGATAGAGATTTAGATTTTGCAATTTCTGAATTAGCATCCTTATGGGGAGCTACTGCAGAATATTATTTAGATGAAAAAGGAGTCGTTCAGTATGGAGCTATCCAGCCTGAATTTAAAACAGCAATAGAAAATATTGCCGGGTGGTTTAAGGAGGGTTTAATCGATCCTAACATTTTAACACCTGCTACGGAGGATAAGCGTGTAACCTATTTTGCTCAAAATAGTGGTGGAGCTACTCATGACTGGATTGGAACAACGTATTCTTTTAATGATGATGTGTATGCTGAAAATTTAGTTGAAGGCTTTGAGGTTGTATGCATCGCACCTCCTACTAGAAGCGATGGATCAAAATATGAACCAACAATTCGTAAGCAAATCGGTACAGTTACGGCTATTAATTCTGCAACGAGTTTAGAAAATCAAATCAAGCTAATGAAGTGGATTGATTATTTCTTTAGTCCAACAGGGCATGAACAATTGAATTTTGGTATTGAAGGCGAGCATTTTACAAAAACTGGTTCAAGCTATAGCTATACAGATAAGATTTTAAATGATAAAGCTACAGCCTTGGCTAATTTATATAATATTGGTGCTCAGCTTCAATCTCCAGGAGTACAAACCTTTGCCTATGAAGAGGCTTGGCTATCTGAGCCTGCAAAAAAGGCAATGAACTTATATGAATCTAATAATTATTTAAATTTGAATTATAATAAGCTTATTTATCCAAATATAAAGCTAACTAATGCAGACTATCAATCTGTAAATGCGTATAGAAGTGGCGTGAATACAGTATATTTAGAACAAGTAAGTCAGTGGTTGAATAAAGGATCTACTACTATCAGCCAAAGTGAATGGGATTCTTATGTTGCAGCAATGAAAAAGGCTGGAACAGATGCAATTACTACAACAATTCAAAAATATGTAAAGTAAATTAAAACGAATAGGAGGGAGAACTAATGGAATTTCATAATCCAAATCAAGGTAGATATTTGTTAGAAATCGAAGTGGTAAAGGATTTAGAATGCAGAGACATTCTTTATGAGCTTGATGGAAAAAAGAATTGGTTTCCAATATCAAATCAAGGCTATTATGCGATTTATTTAGATTCTTTCTCCTGTTGTAGGATAAATGAATCCAAAGATTTTGTAATTCAATTAAAGCCCTATGATGTGAAGTATGAAGAGGTTATATTAGGCTATAAAAAGATCTTATTAGAACAAAAGGATTTTGATATTACAAATCTTCAAAAACTCTATGTAGACTTACCAAAAGAAGAAACTGAACAAACCTATCATATTTTTAAAAGGCTTGTTGGTCTAGCTAAATATAGTATTATAAAAGAAGATGAAGCTTTAAAAACACAAATTCTTATAGAATTAAAAGAAAATGTTTTAAAAAGCTATAAAGGAAAAGAAAATTACACTGGAAATTGGTGGGTTTATGAAATTGGTATTCCTAGATGTATCAATGAAATTATGATTTTGTTTTTTAATCAGATTCCAAAACAACAAATCTTTTCTTATATGGCTATAGAAAACTTCTATTTGCCAAATCCTTTATATGAATATTATAGGAGAAATTATCCCAATCTTGATAGATATCAGACAAGCTATGCCAATTTGGCAGATACGATTTATATTGCTTTGTTAAGAAATTTACTTATTCAAAATGATAGGGCAATTCAAGAGCTTTATATGCTGTTGCCTAAGCTGATTATGATAACGGATAAAGGAAATGGCTTTTATAAGGATGGTGGATTTTTATATCATGAATCTATTCCATATACCGCCTCCTATGGCGAGGTTTTGTTAAGCTCTATTGCTAAAATTCTTGAGATTTATTCCTTACTTAAAATCGATTGTACTGACTACTTTTTAAAGCTTTATGATACGATTGAAAGGTCATATATGCCGTTTTTATATCACAACCAAGCCTTAAACTGTGTTCGTGGTAGAGCCGCAAGTAGAAGAAAAGGAGCCAGCTATAGCTATGAGATTATTTTAAATGCATTTCATAGACTTTCAAAGCTTTATTGTAAGCAAGGCTTTTTAGATTATATTTATAATGAAAAATACTTTCATACCTACCAAGCAAAATGCTTTGTTTTTAATTCGATGAATCGGTATATCAAAAGAAATCAGGAGTATTTAATTGCTATTTCTAGCTATTCAGATCGAATAAGTAATTATGAAAGTATCAATTTGGAAAATAAGCTAGGCTACTATCAATCTAATTTTACCTATGATTTATATTATAATGTGCCTCCAGATCCTAATGAGATTTTAAGAATAAATCCTTATTTTAGGAATGGATCTACAAATCCATTAGAAGCAGAACCAGCAAATCAAAAAATGAAAGCTCTGCTTTCAGCAGGAGTTGATTTTGGTGAAATCTTAAATACAAGCTTTCATCAAAAAAATCAGGTCAGTGGTTTTTTCTCTAAATTTATCTTAGATCATTCAATGGTTTGTGTGGGAACAAATATAAAATCTACAAAAGAATATGTTTCAACTATTTATAATTTTGATGATGTCTATGAGGTAAATAAAAATAGTATTATTTCTAAGTTTAAGCTGATTTGTAATCCAATTCCTATTATAGAAGCCTTTGATGAAAAAAGATCCTTTTATGATTTGAATCAAAATGAATCTGATGATCCTATGTATTTTAAAGGAACAAGAATATATTATAAAAATCCAACTCAGTATGTATATCAGCTTTATCCAAAAAACAACTGCGTATGTGATGAATATAGCCTGTTGATTTTAAATAATGCTCATATTTTGGAATATAAGCAGTATGTATTAATCAATTGCTTTACAAACCAATCCTGTCAATATAAAGATCTTTTTATTTCTGGAAAAGTGTGCTTGATTTTAGCAAGGTCTAAAGAAAAAATGATTGTTCGTTTGGCTTGTCAAAAAGCACAATCGATCCAAATTTCAATCCAAGGCTATAAGCCTTTAAGCACGGATTTAAAGATAAAAGAGAATGCCTATCAAATTGAAGATGAATTTGTACACACCATTACTTTTGGGAGGCAGGAATGAAAAAGATTAAAGGAATTATTTTATGTATCTTGTTTGTGATGTGTTTTAGCTTCTGTATTCCTTTAGTTGCTGAAAAGGAGTATTTAGAGGCGAAAGGGTATATAAGCTCCGTACAAGATAACACAGATGAGATTAATGAGTTTTTAATGACTTGCAAAAAAAAGAATAAGGATGCTTACTTTAATAAAGGAATTTATAGAATAGATGGAACTATTCATCTAGCAAATGGTGTATCTTTAATAGGAGAAGAAGGGACTGTTTTTAAAGGTATTGATTCTACTTATCAAAGCTATATTCGTGATGATTATGAGAAAGTATTAAATATCACCATAAAAAATATAATCTTTGATAATGTAACGATGTATTTTCAAAATTCTGGTTCGGATGGTATTACGATAACTCAAAATATTTTTGCAAATGCTAAGCTAGTAAACATAGCGATATCTTCAGGCTTGCAGCCAGATTCTAACAATAAAAATGGTGGTGAAGCAACAGGATATTATATTTCTAAAAATCATAATTCTATAACGATTTTATCGAATTTGTTTTTAAGGGATTCTAGTAGCTTAGGACGAGGGATAGGTATATATAAAACAAAGAATGTAATCATAAAGGATAATTATTTTGGTCTTTTAGAGGATGTGTTAACAAGTATTATATCTGATACAACTAAAGCTTTAAAAGAGGTTGTAGAAGCTGCCAATATTTTAGATAATACTTCTAATCAAGGCTATTTTATGACAGCAATAAATGTAATTAATTCAGACCAAAACACGAAAATTTTAAGTAATCATTTTTCTTTAAATACGGATGTTGTTGAGGTTGGTTATGAGGATAAATCAGGCTCAACAAAGGGCTACAATAGAGATCACATTATCTATGCTAAAATGTTTGATGGACTTGATATTATTGGTAATTATTTTAAAGGAATGAATAAAAACCAAGATGGTGGTGTAAAATGTCGAAACGGAGAAAATCTTGTCATTTACAAAAACATATTAGAAGAAACAATGATTCTGCTTTATGTTCAAACTGCAAGTGATCACCAGTTTTTAAAAAACATTTATATTAAAGAAAATATCTTTATCAATAAAGCCTTTATTGCAAATGAAAAAACGCCTCAAGGCTTATATGTGACTACAGATTTTTTAATCTTACTATATAATTATATGGAAACAGCAGAAATTTCTGATATAACTATTCGAGATAATAAAGTTTATTCTTTAGGCTTGAAAAACGAAGAAATTCGGATAGATAATCAAAACTTTAAGATGCCAGAAAACGTAACGATTACGAATAATAGAAATTATTTGGATACTTTGTTAAAGGTTAACATTAGAAGAACGCTTAATGAAGATGATTATAGCCGAAATGCGGATTATAGTAATGGAGTAGAGTATAAAAAAACACTTTCTGATGAATATGAAGTAATTATAGTATCAGAGCTACTTACTTTAACAGAGGTTAGCTACAAGATTGAAAATCGTATTGTGTTGGCAGATGCCATGATTTATGTTGATGGTATAAAATACACAAATACACCCTTAGCCTTTGGAGACCATGAAATATTTTTACTTAAGGACACTAATCAAAATGTAATTATAGAAAATGAAAATTATTTGCTTCAAACGAAAAGCTATACAATAAATCAAATCTCTATAGAACGCGTTTATACGATATCCTATATGCCAAATGAGTATCCACAGAAGCTTCCAAGTATAACATCGGCTACTCTTCCATTAGAACTACCTTTTTTATCCTTAGAAGGGTATAGCTTTTTAGGGTGGTTTATAGATCAAGCCTTGCTGATAAAAGCAACTCCAGGAATGTTGCTTAGCGAAGATCTTACTCTTTATGCGAAGTGGGAAAAAAATCCGATAGTGACCTTTGATTCCTGTGGAGGGACAAGCATAGAAAGCATAGCTTTAAAAAAAGGAAGCTTTGTTCAAAGCCCTTTATCTCCTACAAAAGAAGGGTATAGCTTTAAAGGCTGGTATAAGGATGATACCTTATGGGATTTTTCCAAAGATACTATTTTAGAAGATCTTACTCTTTATGCGAAATGGGAAAAAGAAATCATTTCTTATCATGTTCAATTTATGGTGGATGATATAGAAGTTTATACCTGTTCTGTAGATGAGCTTAGTTTAATTGATGCTATAGCCTCCCCTACAAAAGAAGGATATAGCTTTAAAGGCTGGTATAAGGATGATACCTTATGGGATTTTTCTAAGGATTTAGTAGAAGAAAGCCTAATTCTATACGCCAAATGGGAAAAAGATTTAAGAGTGATTTTTGATTCTTGTGGAGGTACAAGCATAGAAGGTATAACCATAAAAAAAGGAAGCACTATTCAAAGCCCACTACCTCCTACAAAAGAAGGATACAGCTTTAAAGGTTGGTATAAAGATGGTGTTGCTTGGGCTTTTGAAAATAAGATTGTAGAGGATATGATTTTACAAGCTGCTTGGGAAAAAATTATAGTTTATCATCAAGTTTGTTTTCAATATGTAGATGGAACTTTATATTTAGAACAACAAGTAGAACAGGGAAATATGATTTCTCCGCCAGTAGAACCTAAGCTTGAGGGCTATCAATTTAAAGGCTGGTATAAAGATAAGAGCTGCTTAGAATTATTTGATTTTTCCAGTTTTATAAGAGAGAATCTTATACTTTATGGAGCATGGGAGGAAAAAACATATACAGTGTTTTGGCAAAACGAAGGTTATGGAGATACACCTTTACACCTTACAAATATAACCAAGCTTCCTAATCCATTACCAAGCCTAACATTTGAAGGCTATCAATTTAAAGGCTGGTATTTAGATCCAGAATGGAAAGAACCAGCAATTCCTGGTAGTAAGCTTTCACAAAATGTAACCCTATATGCAAAATGGGAAAAAGTAGCTATTCTTTATACAGTTGAATTTTATATTGAAGGCGAAGGGGTAATTGCAAATATCACGGTTTTAGAAAATAAAAAAATTTCCCCACCAAATTTACCAATTTTAGAAGGCTATCAGTTTTATGGGTGGTATGAAAATGATACATATACCACTTTATGGGATTTTGATAAGGATGCAGTAACAAAGGATACCATTTTATATGCCAAAAAGGTAAAGGAAGCTGGGGCTGTTGAAAACACCAATTTTATATTAATATGGAGTATCACTGGAGTTATAGTAGTTCTTAGTGCTAGCCTTTTGATTGGAGGAATACTCCTTAAAAAAAGAAAAAAACGAAAGTATACAGTACTTTAAAATGATAGCATATTTTGTTATAATATGAATAACTATTAAAAAATTAAAAGAAAAGGCTGTGTTGTATATGGTTATTGACAAAATTAAATTAGAAAGTATCCTTGTTAAGGAGCATATTGCTTTTTCTAAAACAGAAAAAAGCATCCATAAATATATTATTGAAAATCCAGAACAAGTGATATATGACACACTCAATAGTATAACAACAAAGCTTCATGTAGGAGAAGCTTCTATTGTTCGTTATTTTAAAAAGCTTGGTTATACGAATTTTATCACTTTAAAGATGGATATTTATCAAGCATTACAAGATATGAGTATTAAAAATGGCCTTCCTTTTATTGATAATATAACTGAAAATATGCTTGATGTAATTCAAAAAACAAAGGCCTCAGTAGATATGAAGGCAATTGAGAAAGCAACAGATCTTATTTTATCCTCTAAGCAGGTTCTTATTGCTGGTATGGGAACAAGTCATACTACGGCATTAGATATGTTTAGTAAAATTATAAGAACAGGTGTAAATGCAATTGTAATTAATGATTCTCATTTTAACTATATGTATACGGCTATATTAAATGAAGAATCCTGTGCAGTGATTTATTCCTTTAGTGGTGAAACCGAAGAAATGGTTAAATTTGCTTTGAATTGTAAGGAGAAAAATGTAAAAATTATTGTGATTTCTAATTACTCTAATTCAACGCTTTATTCTCTTGCAGATGTATTTTTGAAAACAAATGGTTTTGAAAATGAAATAAGTGGTGGCTTCTTTTGTTCTAAAATATCTCAAGTGTATGTTTGTGATATTTTAGTGACAAGCTGTGCAATGCGCGATGTTGAAAAGACAAAAAAGTACGTTCAAGGAGTTACCAATACAGTATTAAAATAAGGAGAACGTATGTATAAAATACACAATGACATCTTTAGCTTATGTATATCTGAAAAAGGAGCAGAGCTAGAAGAGGTATGTGTGAAGGGGATTAATATTCTTTGGCAGGGGAATCAGCCTTGGGAGGAAAAAAGTCCAATCTTATTTCCGATTATCGGAAATTTGAAGGATGGATTTTATAAGTACAAAGAACAGAGTTATTTTATGAATACACATGGATTTTTAAAAAAACAGCACTTTGATTTGGTAGAACAAAAGGAAGATAGCATAACCTTAAAATCTACCTATTCTGCTGAAACCTTAATTGATTATCCATTTAAGTATGAGTTTTATATAACATACACTTTGATTGAAAATCGAATACAAATTCTTTTAAAAGTAAAGAATTTACAACAGGAAAAAATGTATTTTTCTTTAGGACTACATCCTGGCTTTGATTATGATGGCTTAAGTAGGCTTTTTGCTGAGGATTTTTCACTTTTCTTATCACCTCGCTTTGTCCATCAGGTAGAGTTTAATCCAGTCTTTGTAGACAAGATAAAAAAGACCTCTTTACCATTATCCTTTCATTTAAAAGAATTATCTTCTTTGTTAAAGGATAAAAAAACGCTTTGTTATCAAGGGGTTAAGCAAATCACCTTAGCATCAAAGACAAATGCCCTAAGTATAAAGCATACCATGCCCTTTGTGGCCTTTTGGCAATGTAATCCTGATGATCCAAGGTTTTTGTGTATAGAACCATGGATGGGATTGCCAGATAAAGATGTGACAAATCATCAAATAAGTGAAAAGTTTCATATTCAGCAGTTAGATGGAAGGGAAGCTTTTCATACAAATATAGAAATTGAATATTTAGAAGGAGCATATAATGGAATTAATTCGTTGTAAAAATTATGAGGAGGCTAGTAAAGTTGCAGGAGAAATCATTTCTGCTTCTATAAAGGCTAAACCAAATATAGTATTAGGGTTAGCAACAGGCTCCTCTCCTATTGGAACATATAAAAAACTAATTCGGGATTATGAAAATGAGGTTATATCCTTTAAAAATGTAAAAACGTATAACTTAGATGAATATGTAGGAATAGATAGAAGTTGTCCTCAAAGCTATTATTATTTTATGAATGAAAATCTTTTTGATCATATTGATATTGATAAAAATAATGTGCATATTCCTTATGCAAATCCGAGTAATTTAGAAGCATCCTGTAAAGAGTATTCAAAAAAGCTTGCTAAAGCAAAGGTGGATATTCAGCTTTTGGGAATAGGTGCGAATGGGCATATTGGGTTTAATGAACCACAAACCCCATTTGATCAAAAGACATTCATTGTCCAATTAACAGATAAAACAAGACAGGACAATCAAAGATTTTTTTCATCCTTAGCTGAGGTTCCTACTCAGGCAATCACAATGGGAATAGCTGAAATTATGAAGGCAAAAAAAATTGTTTTAATTGCTACTGGAAAAAATAAAGCTCAAGCAGTAAAACGGCTTTTAGCTAAGGAGGTAACTCCTGATTTTCCTGCAAGTGTACTTCATCTCCATAATGATGTTGTAGTGATAACAGATGAAGAAGCCTTGAGCCTGGTGAAAGAATAAAATGAAGTGCTTTGGTTTTAAAAATACAAGGATTTATATTGAAGGAAAAGGAATTGTAAAGACCTCCTTACAAATTCAAGATGGAAAAATATCAAGTATTGGTAAGGATGAATCTAAGGAGCTTATCGAATTTGATGATTCATATATTGTTGTTCCTGGATTTATTGATAAGCATATTCATGGAGCAGGTAAGGCAGATTTTATGAATCCTTCTAAAAGACAAATAAAAAAGATTTTAGACTCAATTGTAAAAGAAGGTACAACGAGCTGTCTTGCAACTACGATGACCCAAAGCTTAGATACTCTATTTTCTAGTTTAAAAGTGTTAAGGGATTATATAGAAGAAAATCCTAAGGGTGTAGAAATATTAGGAATTCATCTAGAGGGTCCCTTTATTAGTCCAAAGTATGCAGGTGCTCAGCCTAGGGACTATATACTTCCTTGTAGTGTTGATATTTTTGATAAATTAAACAAGCAAGCAGGAAATCATATAAAAGAGGTTACTTTGGCTGTAGAAGAAAACGGGATGGATTTAGTAAAGCATTTGGTAAAACAAAACATTGTAGCCTCATTAGGTCACACGGATTGTACCTATGTCCAAGCAAAAGAGGCTGTTCTTGCAGGAGCCACCTCTATTTCTCATATGTTTAATGCAATGCGAGGGTTACATCATCGAGAAGCAGGAGCTGTGGGAGCAGGATTGCTACATAAAGAACTAAATTGTGAGTTGATTTGTGATGGTAAGCATGTTTTGCCTCCAGTAGTAAATTTGTTATATCAGGCAAAACAGAAGACCGGAATAAGCTTGATTACTGATGCTATGGAGGCTAAATGGATGCCAGACGGAATATATCAATTAGGTGGACAAGAGGTTATTGTAAGCAAGGGTATGGCAAAATTAAAGGATGGAACGCTAGCTGGATCTATCTTAAAAATGAATGAAGCAATTTATCGGTTTATGCAGATTACCAATTGTAGCTTGACGGATGCTATTGATTTAGCAACAATCAATCCTGCAAATTGTCTACATATAGCTGATAAAAAGGGAAGCATTGCTGTTGGAAAGGATGCAGATTTAGTCGTTATAGATCAAAAGCTTAATGTATATATGACGGTTTGTCGTGGAGAGATTATTTACTCAAAAATGTAAGGGTGATTAAGAATGTATAATTTCGGAATAGATATTGGTGGGACCTCTATTAAGATAGGCTTCTTTTCAGAAGCCGGAGAGCTTTTAGAGCAATGGGAAATTTTAACACATTCTGCAAATTTATTTGTAGAACTTGCTAGTAGTATTAAGACTTTTTTAAAACAAAAGGGAATTGATATTACCTCTATCTATGGGTATGGCATAGGCGTTCCAGGAATTGTAAAGAACGGAATTGCAGTAAAATGTGTTAACCTTGGTTGGGAAGAGGTAGATGTAGCAAGTCAGTTTTCTAAGGCTTTAGGACATAAGGTAAATGTTTTTGTATTTAATGATGCTAATATTGCGGCCTATGGGGAAAAGATAGTTCAAAAGCTTAATGGCTCAATTGTTTTTATAACCTTAGGAACAGGCGTTGGTGGTGGCATCATTTTAAATGATGAAATTCTTGAAGGAAATAGCGGCTTGTGTGGAGAAATTGGACATATGTATATAGATTCAACCTATAGCTTTACTTGTGGGTGTGGTAATAAAGGACATTTAGAAACCATTTCTTCTGCAACAGGGCTTTGTAATTTGGCAAGGCATTATCAGAATAAGCTTCCTTCAAAGCTAGTCATTAATGATAAAATGACGGCTAAAGATATTATTGATGCTGCAAAAAGAGAAGATCCTTTAGCTATTTATGTTGTTGATGAGGCCTGTAAATATCTAGCACGTGCTTTAGCAACTATAGCTGTTATTGTTAATCCAGATGCATTTATTATAGGTGGTGGATTAAGTAATGCAGGAGCATTCTTAATTGATAAAATCAAAAGTGAATATAAAAAAATTTGTTTAAAACAGGCTATGCAAATAAAGATTAAATTGGCAGTGTTAAAAAATGATGCAGGTATTTTTGGAGCAGCTGCATACATAATGAAAAAAAAACAAGAGGTGAAGAGAAATGGCTAATGTTAGTTTGAGAAATATTAATAAAATTTATCCAAATGGAGTACAAGCTGTATTTGATTTTAATTTAGAGATTCAGGATAAAGATTTTATTGTTCTAGTAGGACCATCTGGTTGTGGAAAATCCACAACTCTACGAATGGTTGCAGGTTTAGAAGAAATCACAAGTGGAGAACTATATATTGATGAAGAATTGATGAATGATGTTCCTGCTAAAAACAGAAGTATAGCGATGGTGTTTCAGTCTTATGCGTTATATCCTCATATGACTGTATTTGACAATATGGCCTTTGGATTAAAGCTTAGAAAGGTTCCAAAGGATGAAATTAAAAGACGAATAGAAGAGGTTGCAGAAACCTTAGGGTTGACACCGTTTTTAAGTAGAAAGCCTAAGGCGTTATCTGGTGGTCAAAGACAAAGAGTTGCATTAGGTAGAGCTATTGTAAGGGATGCTAAGGTATTCTTATTTGATGAGCCATTATCAAATTTGGATGCAAAATTAAGGGTGCAAATGCGTACAGAAATTGCGCGGATTCACAAAAATATTCAAGCCACTTCTTTATATGTTACCCACGATCAAATTGAGGCAATGACAATGGCATCAAGGATTGTAGTAATGAAAGATGGTTATATTCAGCAAATTGGAACACCAAAAGAGATTTATAATGCTCCTGCAAATGTTTTTGTTGGCAGTTTTATAGGAACACCATCCATGAATTTTTTGCCAGGAAAAATCAATGAGGATGGGAATTTCATAACATTAAATGGCACAGTTTGTTTGCCTTTAAGTCTAGAACATAAGAAAGTGATTGCAGAAAAAGAAGCCTTTCAAAAAGAGGTATTGCTCGGAATACGCCCAGAGGATGTTTTTCTGGCTTCACAGCCCGAGCAAGATACTACAATTGAAGTTGAAGTTGAGCTTTTAGAAATGCTTGGACATGAAGCCAATCTTCATTTTAAGATTGATGATACACCAATGATTTGCATTGTAAATTCAAGAATTTTAATTGATGAAGGCTCAAAGGTAGGGCTAACCTTTGATATGGATCATTGTCATATTTTTGATAATGAAACACAATTAAGAATTTGTTAATACTCAAATATGCGTCTTTTTGTTTTTGAAAAAGTTATTAGCAGCCCTATAAAGCAGCATCCAATCACCAAACTTAAAACAAAAACCACTTCCCTCCTTGACAAAGCCTTTAAAATTTTATAAAATACTTATCGGTACATTTTTTAAACAAGATCCACATGGCCTAATTATGAACATAATTTAGGAGGAAACAACAATGAATAATACATTCATGGCAAACAATCAAACTGTACAACATAATTGGTATGTTGTAGATGCAGCTGGTTTAACATTAGGACGTTTAGCAACTGTAGTAGCTTCTCTATTAAGAGGTAAGCACAAACCAATTTATACTCCACATGTAAACTGCGGAGATAATGTCATCGTTATTAACGCTGACAAAGTCGTATTAACTGGTCATAAGTGGCAAGATAAGCTTTATCACAATCACTCTGAGTACAATGGTGGTTTAAGAACACTTACTGCTGAGACTGTGATTGCAAAGTATCCTACTAGAATGGTAGAGCATGCAATTTATGGTATGATTCCACATACTAAGCTAGGAGATCAAATGAGAAAGCAATTGTATGTGTATGCAAAAGCAACACATCCACATGCTGCACAAAAACCAGTAGAATTCGTAGTAAAGGCATAATAGGAGGAAAAGGTTAATGGCAAAGAATTTAGTTCAATATCATGGAACAGGTCGTCGTAAGAGTTCAGTTGCTAGAGTATATTTACGCTCAGGTAAAGGAACTATTACTATAAATGGTCGTTCATTTGAAGAATATATTCCTTCAGCAGCAATTCGTCTAGATGTACTACAACCACTTGAGGCTACAGAAACAACCAATAAGTTTGATGTTTTAGTTAACGTTTATGGTGGAGGAACAACAGGCCAAGCAGGAGCTATCCGTTTAGGTATCGCTCGTGCATTAATGGAAGTTAATCCAGAGTATCGTGCAATTTTAAAACCTGCAGGCTTAATTACACGTGATTCACGTTGTAAAGAGCGTAAGAAGTATGGTTTAAAGAAAGCAAGACGTGCTCCACAGTTCTCAAAACGTTAATTTTGCGAAATGGAAATTGTATAAAAATAACAAAAAGGTCCCAAAAATTCTCGGTTTGGGATCTTTTTAATTCTACTATTATATCGTTTAATTTCATATTCAAAACACCTCATTTTCATGAGACATTTTTAAAACTATAATTTTTAGCATATTATTGACTTGGTTATTCATTGTAAATCAGCACCCTTCCTATTAATTCAATTATAATATAGGCAATATTTTTTAATCCTTGAAAGATACAAATGTGTGTAGACAATTGTTGAAAAAGTGCTATAATTGTAGAGGAATAAAAAGTAATGTGTAGGAGAGGAACTATGAAAAAAGTATTTAATAGTTACATTATAATAGGATTAAGTTGTATAGGGATGTTTCTTATTCTTTTGGTTTTATTATTCACTGCAGATAAAAAAGTGAATTTTGAAGGAGAAATTGGTTTATATGAATTTAATAAAATATTTCTAGTAGACCAGTATAATGGGAATTGGGATTCGGTATCAGATGTGATTTTACTTGTTAGTTTGGGATTTTTAGTAGGAGTTGCTATATATGGTGTTTATCAGTTGACAAGTAAAAAAAGTTTATTTAAGGTTGATAAGGATATTTTATTTGTTGGTGGTGGCATCTTAATTATTCTTTTGTTTTGGGTTTTATTTGATAAGGCGATTATAGTAAACTATAGACCTATATTAATAGAAATGGAAGCAGAAGCATCTTTTCCATCAACACACGTGATGTTATCCACTTTTATATTATTATGTAGTGGTTATTGCATAACTAAAAGAGAATCTAAGAAGCTTATTTATAAGATTTTAAGCTATACCGGGTTTTCAATTATGATTTTAATTTGTGTGCTTGGAAGACTTTTATCCTCTATGCACTGGATGACAGATATATTAGGAGGATTCCTTATGGGCTTTGGACTATTCAGTTTGGTTGTTGGTTTAGATAAGATGTTTGCATTAAAAGAAAAACAAAGTGTTAAAACAGAATTATGAAAACAAAAATTGTTGATTTAACCGAAGAACAAATTGAACAACTTGAAACTGCATTGGATAACTATGATAAAGCATATATTCATTATAAATTAAATGGTACGATATCTATAGGCATAATGGATAAGGGTGTTTTGGTGGCAGGAGTAGATGCCTGTATGACTGCATTTAAGATATTATATGTATCTACTGTTTATGTAGATGAAAAGTATCGCCTGAAAGGATATGGCAGAATGCTACTTGAAGAAATGGAAAGAAGAGCGAAAATTCTTGGTGCTAATACAATTCGTTTAGATACCTTTAATTGGCAGGGAAAAGAATTCTATTTTGCTATGGGGTATGAACAGGTTGGCAGTTATAAAAACGATATTGATGATTATGAGGAATACTTTTTTCTTAAAAGAATATAAGGGCTATGAGGATATAGCCTTTTTTAATATTAGTAAATTTAAAAAAGTATTATTTTATACTTCCTAAAAAAATCAATTTATTGTATAATATAAATGTAGCTAGAAGAAGTCTATAATGTGAGGGCTCTACTCCATATAGATGGCTATAG
>JAMPGQ010000098.1 GCA_023663825.1 Anaeroplasma bactoclasticum | reverse complement strand
CCTTTTTGTTTAAGACTATTATACCTTAAAATTGTCAAAAAAGAAAGGAAAGTGTATTATAAAGCCTTAAACAAGCTACTAATACTCAATTTGAAAGAATCTTTGCAAAAGGTATTATAAAGAACTATTAAATCGATATTTTCTTCTAAAATAATAAATATAGTAGAATAAAACATCCTAACGTATAAAAGAATATACCTTGTTATGATTATGAGATATGGCTTAGGATAAGATACAAAAATTTACTTAGTATTTCTAAAATGAGATGCTTTTTCAAGCAAAAACGAGCCAATTTCGTATCCAAAATGAAGAGTTAAGCGTTTTCATATGGACAATATTTTATCTTTGTAGTACAATCTAGATGGAAAAGAGTGATTTGCATGAACAACATTAGTAAAATTCAAAAGAAAATAGAGTATGACAAGTGGTTAGAAAGTGAAAAAAAGCATAAAGATATGTGTGGGTCATACGATTTTTGCAAATTTTGTGATAAAAAATTAGAAAATCCATGTGCTAGAGCTGTTGAAGCTATTTCTAAGGCAAATAACGAAACTTCTTATATTAAAAAATAATACCTAAATTTAACAAAAAAATGCTGTACTTTTCATTTTTTTCTAGTAATTTTTACCAATATGTTTTATAATGAATATAGTAAAGCTAGCTATTTATAGCTAAATCATAAGACTTAAGTATTTACTTGAGTCTTTTATTTTGCTTCTATGGGAGGGAATTTATGGAAAAATATGAAATGAATAAATTTAGAACTGAATATAAGCAAAAGCTTTCTGAGCTTAGTCAAGCTCTAGGAATAGAAAATAAGCGTCCAATTTTAAATGACCTAGAAGAAAAGATACTTGAGTCTGATTTTTGGAATGACCAAGACAAGGCACAGCAAATTATTGCTCGCATGAATAGCCTAAAAGAGACAATTTCTAATTTTGATAGTTTGGATTCAAAATTCAAAGATATAGTGGAGCTTATGGATATGGCTATAGAGGATATGGAGGCCATGGAAATGCTTCATCTGCTTATTTTAGAATTTAAGGAAGCTATAGGGCATTTAGAAGAAGAGGCACTATTATCTGGTAAATATGATAATTCTGATTGCATTTTGGAGCTTCATCCTGGTGCTGGTGGAACAGAATCTATGGATTGGGCTGATATGCTTTATAGAATGTATTCAAGATTTTGTATGAAAAAGGGCTTTAAAATGACCGTTTTGGATTATTTGCCAGGTGATGAGGCTGGTATTAAATCTATAACTCTTTCTATTTGTGGACCTTATGCGTATGGATTATTCAAATCAGAACGAGGTGTACATCGTTTGGTTCGTATATCTCCTTTTGATTCTAATGCAAGAAGACATACCTCCTTTGTATCCTGTGATGTTTCTCCTCAAATTCCTGAGGCTGACAAGGTTGTTATATTAGATGAGGATATTAAAATTGATGTATATCATTCTTCTGGTGCTGGTGGGCAATCTGTAAATACAACTGATTCAGCTGTGCGAATCACCCATAAACAAACAGGTATAGTTGTAACCTGTCAAAATGAACGTAGCCAGATTAAGAATCGTGAGGTTGCAATGCGTGTCTTAAGGTCCAAGCTGTTAGAATTGGAATTAAAAAGGCAAGAAGAAGAAATGAAATCTTTAAAGGGAAGTCAAATGGAAATCAATTTTGGTAGCCAAATTCGAAGCTATGTGTTTTGCCCCTATACATTAGTTAAAGACCATAGAACAAATTATGAAATGGGCAATATCACTGCAGTTATGGATGGTGATATAGAGGGATTTATGCTTTCCTATTTAAGAATGATGGCAGGTAAAGAAAATGAATAAGAAAGATATAAAAAAAAGATTGATACAATATTTATATATTGCCTTAGGTGTAATTCTTTTAGATTTTGGTTTTTATTTTTTCACGAATCCAGCAAAGCTTGTTTTCGGTGGTATGATGGGGCTTTCTGTTCTTTTAGAACCATTTTATTCTAAGCTTGGTTCTTGGTTTACAGCATCTATTTTCTTATGGATTGCTAATGGAATTGCACTTATTATAGGTGGAATACTTTTAGGAAAGGATTTCTTTTTAAAAACTATTTTTTCTACATTTTTTTCTCCACTTGTTGTTTTCATTTTTGAAAGAACATGTGATCCTAACTATTTTATGAGTAGTATTTCTATTGGCGGATACTATCCTATAGCAATAATCTGTAGCGTTGTCACATCAGGATTAGGCCTAGGAGTGGCATTAAAGAACAATGGTAGTACAGGTGGTATGGATGTGTTTCAAAAGATTTTTAGTAAGTATTTACATATTCCTTATTCTAAAACAATGTATTTTACAGACTGGGTGATTGTTATTATTTCTGGCTTTACATTTTATCCATTTTCTTATCATATTGAAATGGTGATTTATGGTATTATAGGTGTATATGCTATTTCTCTTATTATAGATATCATTGTTCTACGTGCTAAAGTGAGAAGAACGGCCTATATTATTACAGATAAACCACAAGAAATCAGAGATTTTATCTATGCTAAAACAGATCGAGGTGTTACCTTTGTGGATGCCCACGGAGGATATACAGGTAATCCAAAAACGATGGTTGTTTGTACGATGGAAAAGAATGAGGCATATAAAATAACAGAGAGTTTAAATGAAATTGATCCTCATGCCTTTTGCTATGTAAGTACAACTAGAGAAATTGTTGGAGATTATCTATGATAGTAAGCAGGTTAACTAAAATTAAAGAATCAACCTATGAGGTTGAAATTGAAAATAAAGTTTATGTTTTAGATGAAGAAACTATACTTAAATATCGTTTGTTTAAAGGCTATGAAATTTCTAAAAAAGAGTTAGAAGTGTGTATACAAGAAAATGAATTGGAAACGATAAAAAAGAAGGCATATTCTTATTATCTAAAATATCAAAAGAACAGCTATGAAATTATTAAATATTTAACGGATAGAGAGATTGCTTATCCTTTGGCCTTAAAAGCTGTTCAAGCGTTAGAAGAAAAAGGGATTATAGATGAATTAAGCCTCGCTGTTCATCTTGCAGGTTCTTTAGCTAGAAATTCTAATGGAATAAATATGATTCGCTATAAGCTTAGAAACAGGCATTTTAAGGATGATATTATTGTAAATGCTTTGAATCAACTTGAAGAA
>JAMPGQ010000097.1 GCA_023663825.1 Anaeroplasma bactoclasticum | reverse complement strand
CTTAAAGTGATAAAATGGGTATAATAAAAGATGATTTCAAATGAAATTTATATCAACAAGGGGGAAACATAATGAGTTTAGCTATATTAGCGCTTAGTGACTCAATTTGGACTCTTCTTATTGTTTTGTGTGCAATCTTCGGATTGATTATTGGATTAGTGACAGGCTATTTTATACGTGTTAAAACACATGAAAAATCATTTGCACGTACGAAAAGTGAGGCTGAAAAAATCATTGCGATGGCAGAAGCTGAGGCTGAAAAGAAGAAAAAGGATGCTTTAACAGATGCTAAGCAAGAAATCGCAAGCATAAAAGCTGATGCGGATAGAGACATTAAAGAAAGAAGAAGTGCTGTTGTTGATTTAGAAAACAAACTAAATCAACGAGAGGATACTTTAGATCGTCGTTCTATAAATTTGGATCGACGCGAAGAAATGTTGAATACTAAAGAAAATAAGATTGATGAAAAGAAAAATGAATTAGAACAACAAAATAATAAGGTTGAAGCCATTTTGAAGCAACAAGAACAAAAGTTGGTTGAGATTGCTGCATTAACCAAGGAAGAAGCAAGAACAATCATCATGGACCGTGTCCATGAGGAAATGAGCACGGAAATTGCAACCTATATTAAAGAGGAAGAAGAAAAAGCACGCTTAGAGGTGAAGAGTAAGGCTAAGAATATTTTAGCTTTAGCTATCCAAAAGTATGCTGGAGAGACAGCTGGAGAAACTACAGTTTCAACAGTATCTTTACCTGTTGAAGAGATGAAGGGACGTATTATTGGTCGTGAAGGCAGAAATATTAGAACCTTAGAGTCTTTAACTGGTGTTGATTTAATCATTGATGATACGCCCGAGGCAGTCGTATTATCAGGCTTTGATCCAGTTCGCCGTGAAATTGCAAAGCGTTCCTTAGAGATTTTAGTAGGAGATGGTCGTATCCATCCAGCTCGAATTGAGGAGGTTGTTGAGCGTTGTCGTGGCGAGGTTGAAATGGCTATACGTGAGAAGGGTGAAGAAGCAGTTTTCAAAGCTGGCATTGGTAAGATTCATCCTGATTTAGTTCGTTTAATTGGTCGATTAAATTATCGTACAAGCTATGGACAAAATGTATTATTGCATTCTTTAGAAACTGCGATGATTGCTGGTAAGCTAGCTAGCGAAATTGGAGAAAATGAAGTGATTGCTCGCCGTGCAGGCTTACTTCATGATATTGGAAAAGCTGTTGACCATGAAATTGAAGGATCACATGTGGATATTGGCGTGGAACTTGCGAAAAAATATCATGAATCTAAAGAGGTTATCGACGCAATCGCATCTCATCATGAGGATGTTGCTCCAAGAACTATTATTGCGGTGCTAGTTGCAGCTGCTGATGCACTTTCCTCTGCAAGACCTGGTGCTAGAAGTGATTCTTTAGAGAATTATGCGAAACGTCTAGAAAGCCTAGAGGCTATATCAAACGGTGTTAAAGGTGTATCCTCATCCTTTGCTATCCAAGCAGGTCGTGAGGTTCGTGTAATTGTAAATCCTGAAGAGGTTGATGATTTATCTACTATTTCCATTGCTCGTCAGATTAAGGAAGAAATTGAAAATAAGCTTTCTTATCCAGGAACAATTAAGGTTACAGTTATTCGTGAAACTCGTGCAGTAGATGTTGCAAAATAATTTATAAATAGGGATGAATTTCATCCCTATTTTTTTCCAAGAGGTGAGGTAAAAAATGAGAATTCTTTATTTAGGAGATATTGTCGGAGAAAAGACAATTGGAATTTTAAAAAAGCATTTAGAGGAAATAAAAAAGGAGTATCATATTCAAATGGTACTTTGTAATGCAGAAAATGTGACTAAAGGCAAAGGCTTATCCTACGCCCACTATAAGGAATTGAAAAGCTTAGGCATTGCAGGTATGACAATGGGAAATCATACCTTCTCTAAATCAGAAATCAAAGAATATATGAATGATGCCACTATTGCTAGACCTGCAAATTTATCAACAACAATTGGTAAGGATGTCTTATATATTCAATATAATCAAGAAACAATTGCACTTATTAATTTATTAGGAAGAGTGTATCTTAATACTCCATTAGATTGTCCGTTTAAAACACTAGAGGCTATGCTTCCAAAAATTCAAGCCGATAAAATCATAGTGGATTTCCATGGAGAAGCCACAAGTGAAAAGAAAGCTTTCTTTTACGATTTTGCAGGCAGGGTAGATGCTATACTTGGGACACATACTCATGTAAAGACAGATGATATAGAGGTATATAAGAATACCTGCTATATCACAGATTTAGGAATGTGTGGTCCTAAATATTCTGTTTTAGGGAGTGATGTAGGAGGTATCATCGAACGTTTTAAAACAGGAGTCTATGAGGTAACAAAGGTATCAGATGATCCAAACTACATATTAAATGGTGTAATATTAGATTTTGGTAAGGATAACAAAATCGAAAATTTTAAAAAAATAATTCCAGCACCTATTCTTTAAGGCATTATTTTCTCCTTTTCCACATATGCTTAGCTAGAAAGGAGTATTTTTATGGAAATACTAAAAGTATCTACGAAATCAAAGCCTAGTAGTGTTGCTGGTGCTTTAGCTAATGTATTTAAAGGTAAAAATCAGGTTCAGCTTCAGGCAATTGGTGCTGGTGCTATTAACCAAGCTATTAAGGCAATAGCAATTGCAAGAGGCTATGTTGCTCCTATAGGGAAGGACTTAATTGTTGTACCTGCTTTTTCTGATATTTTAATAGATGGAGAAGAAAAGACAGCTATCAAACTAATAGTAAAGGCAATATAACTCTATACCTAAATTGATTTAAGGTGTTTTCTTCTTTTTGTCTTTATGTTTATAAGGAAACGTTAAGACTTTATATTACTCTTAAAAATGAGCCATTGTGGCTCATTTTTTCATGTTTATTAAGAATATAATCATTAGATATATTTAGAATATTAAAAATAAAAAGAAAAGTTAAAATTTATATTTTAAAAATAAGATTTTTTACAAGTGTAAAAAGAACTATGAATATTAATCAATAATCTATTTTTGTTAAGGCTTACTCTCACTGAATTTATTCGAATAAAATACAATAAAATTCATTTTTTCTAAAATAATTGATTATGAAAGGGCTTTACTAGTTAATTTTAAACACGAAATATTGACAAACACATGCGGGGGG
>JAMPGQ010000096.1 GCA_023663825.1 Anaeroplasma bactoclasticum | reverse complement strand
TTACAGAGACTAATGTTCAAATACTAGCACACTAAATGAATTTAGAAGGATATATTTTAGATATTATTAAAAAAATTGAAGAAAAAGGACATTCTGCTTATCTTGCAGGGACATCAGTCTTTATGCATATCCTAGGTAGGCCAATAGAGGAGTATGATATTATTACATCTGCTCCTTTCTTTTCTTTATCTAAAAAAGAAAAACAGGAAGATAATATCCTTCATATAGATAGTTATACTAAGAAAGTTCACATTTCTTTTTCTTTAAATAAGGAAGATTATTACAAAGAGTGTTGTTTAAATATAGATACTCTTTTATATCATTATAAGCATGGAATTATAGATGAAAAGCATACCTTAGATGATATAGATAAGAAGAAGATCAAAATCTTAAACCCAACTATTTTAAACCAACATAAAGAAAACTTATTTAAAGCATTATTATATGCTGTAAGTTATGATTTTAAATTTGATAAACATTTGGAAGAGTATTTAAGTAATCATACCTTTGATTTTTCTAATGTTAAAAAAAATGAAATAGGAAAATATTTAATAAGGATTTTAACACTTTCTGCGCCTGGAAAAACTATTTTGAAATATAAAAGTATATTTTCTAATTTCATTAAAGTATCAGATACTTTAATAAAAGCTCTAGATTATACAAAAAATGATCTTACCTTGCGTCTTTTAGTTCTATGTAACGCTTTAGATATCATTTCAGCTGAAAAATTTTTAAGAGAATATGCTTTTCCAAAGGAAGTAAAATCAACTGTTCTACATCTTTTAGAAATACAGGATAGATTACCCTCTTTAAATGATTTAGAAGAATTTATTTCTAAGGTTTCAAAAAAAGAGGCAAGAATTCTATTTTCGCTTAAGCGTTCTTATCATTTGGCATCCAATCAAATTTCTAAGATTAAGGAATTGGATGCTACAGAAAATAAAATAAATTCTTTATATGATTGAGTAGTATCATTTCTCAATTTTAGAATTTAAAACAGCTAAGCTATAAAAATAAAGTAATATTTAAGGTATTAAAACTTTTCTTAGCGTAGAAGAAGCAATTAACGATAGATGATTGAGCATAAAAGCCTTATAGAAACTTTAGTTGTCATAAACAAGAAAAATGAGTGAATTTAACATAAAACTAGAAAAAATAATTCCAAAAAATAGGATAATTCTTTATTCTTCTACATAAAATGATATTGGTGATACCTATGAAGGTAAATACAATATTAAGAAAAGCAAGACTTCCACTTGCGAAAATAAATCATGATGTTTATAAATTGGCTTGTGACAGTAGAGTTTGTATGGAAAACTCTTTATTTGTTGCTATAGATGGAAACCATGTCAACGCAAATCAATTTATTGAGGATGCTATTGCTAAAGGTGCTAGAACAATAGTCACGGAAACGAAACAAGAAGAAAAGCATTCAAATATTAATTATATCTATGTTGATAATATTAGAAAGGCACTTGCCCTTCTTGCAAAGGCATTTTATCATAATGTATCTAAAAAACTAAAAATGATAGGAATCGTAGGTACGAATGGTAAGACAACAACCTCAACTATAGGATACAGTTTTTTTAATTCTATAGGAAAAAATAGTATGCTTATAGGAACAAATGGTGTTTTCTTTAAAGGTTATGAGGCTAAGCTTGAAAATACTACTCCAGATATATTAACGATTTACCAATATCTTTCTTTAGCCAAAAAGAAGAAAATAACAACAGTTTTTATGGAAATTTCTTCAATCTCTGTTGACCAGTACAGAGTTTATGGCATAGATTATGATTGTCTAATTTTTACCAATTTTAGTCAGGATCATCTCGATTATCATAAGACTATGGATAGATATTTATATTGTAAGCTCATTCCTTTCATTAAGCTTTCTAGATTTGCATATGCTATAATAAATACAGATGATGAGGCCAGCAAAAGCTTCTCTAAATTCACAGATGCTCATATTATTACCTATGGTATAGAAAAACCTGCAGACCTTTTAGGTACAATACATACCTCTTTAGAAAGTGGCATTTCCTTTTATTCAAAGGATATCCTTTTTAAAACTAAGCTCATTGGTGAATTTAATGTAATGAATTGCTTAAGCATTTTGGCCTTATGTAATGTATTTCATATCCCTTTTGAAAAATTCCAAAGTTTTATTTCTCAATTTGAACAAGTAGATGGAAGAATGAATGTGATAAGATATGAAGATAAACAGGTATGGATTGATTATGCTCATACCTTTATGGCTACAAAAAAAGTAATTGAAGAAGCAAGAAGACTATGTAGGGGCAGACTTCATATTATCCTAGGGTGTGGTGGAAATAGAGAAAAGGAAAAACGGTTTATGATAGGCTCTTTTTTAAACTCCTTAAATGCCAGGATTATTTTAACTACAGATAATCCAAGGTTTGAAGATCCTATGGAAATCATTTCAGATATTCATTCTGCCATAGAGAAAAAAGTTGAAATCATTTTAAATCGAAAGGAAGCTA
Source organism: Anaeroplasma bactoclasticum (assembly GCA_023663825.1). GTDB lineage: Bacteria > Bacillota_I > Bacilli_A > Acholeplasmatales > Anaeroplasmataceae > Pelethenecus > Pelethenecus bactoclasticus_A. Next base: position 852 of record JAMPGQ010000096.1, on the reverse strand, counting down.
TTTTAAAAGGTCTAGAAGACTTATCCAAAAGGGATTATTTGCTAGTATTAGGCAAAGGCTGTGAAAAATATATGGATATCAGAGGTGTTAAGTATCCATATTCTGATCTGGAGGTTATCAATGAATGGATTAGAAATCATTAAGCTGTTAGTTTTATCTCTTTTATCTGTTTTTTTGTATAGTGTTTATGTGAAAGGGTTTAAGAAGTTATCTCAAACCGAAAGAACTTTAGGCTTAGATTCCCATAAAAAGAAGAATGGAACAATAACAATGGGTGGTATTATTTTCTTAGTACTGCCTCTTTTTTTTATTCCTTTTTCTAAAACTACAGGAATGATTTTATTTGCTGCCTTAGGCTTTGGTATATTGGGGGTTATTGATGATTTATTAATTGTTATATTAAAGAAGAATGATGGGCTACCTGCAGGATTAAAAATTATAGTTGAAATTATTATTGCAGGCATCATATTTTTCTTTTATCTAAAGGATAACAATTCTACAACACTAGAGTTATTTAATCTTAAGATCGATATCAAATGGTTCTTTGGTCTTATTATTTTATGGCTTATGCTTGCAAGCTCTAATGCCTGGAATCTAATGGATGGAGTAGATGGATTATGTGCAGGATGTAGTCTTGTGTTTGGGATAGGATTAATGTTGATTGCCTATAAGCTACAGAAGTATGATATCTTATATATGCTCATTTACTTCCATATCTCTTTATTTGTATTTTGGTGCTTTAATTTACCTAAAGCCTTCTTATTTATGGGAGATGTTGGTGCCTTAGGACTTGGGGCGTTTTATGCTATTACGAGTATATATCTTAACTCCTTACTCGCCTTTATTTTGATG
>JAMPGQ010000095.1 GCA_023663825.1 Anaeroplasma bactoclasticum | reverse complement strand
TAAAGCATCCATAAAATCCCCTAATCTTTTATCAATCTTTAAAGCTCGTTCCTTAGAGTTTCTTGCATAAAGGAAAAGTCTTAATTCATAATTTCGATATTTATTTTCTTCCTCAATAGGCTTAAGAAAAATAGGTTCTTCTTCGTAAACATCATCATACGATGGCTGCTGATAGGATGTTGTCTTAGTATAAACATCATAGTCAGCTATTATCGCAGATAGAGAACTATTGATACGATTTGCAAGAAGGCTTAAGTATTTCTCCTTAGCCGTTTGACTAGACATCTTTTGAATTTGAGCAAACACAGTTGATTTTACAGATTCTACAACTAATGCATCTTCTAAGTTGACATTGATAAAAGCCGTTTCAAATGTGTATTCGTGTTCATCAACTATATGCGATTCAAAGTATTTTAAATACTCCTCTTGACCATAACCTCTTACATATTCATCTGGGTCCATACCCTTTGGTAATAGAACAAGATGAACATTCATTCCTGCCTTTTTAAATATGCTAATAGCTTTCTTGGAAGCATTGATACCAGCCTTATCTCCATCATAACAAATAATTGCATGGTCTGCATATTTTTTAAGAACATATGCTTGATCTAAGGTTAAAGCTGTTCCCATAGTACAAATACTTTCCTTTAAGCCAGAATAAGTGGATGCAATAACATCCATTTGGCCTTCACATAGAATGAATCTTTTTTTCCTTAAAATCTCTGTTTTAGCCTGATCTAAATGATACAAGATATTTCCTTTATGATATAAAAAGGTATCTCTTGTATTGATATATTTTGGCTGAGATTTATCCGGATTATCAAAAATTCTAGCACTAAAACCAACGACATGTCCTTGTTCATCTGTGATTGGGAATGTAATTCTTTTAGAGAAAATATCATAATAGCCTTGGTCGTTATGGTCGACCAAACCCAAATCCATCATATTGATTTCTAGATAATTCGCCTCTTTTAAAACTTTATATAATGCATCCTTTGTAGATGGAGCTAAACCTATTTTAAAGGTCTTGATTGTTTCATCATCAATACCACGTTGATATAAATAATTTAAAGCAGTTTTTCCAGACTTCGTTAAGGTTAAGTTTTGATGATAAAACTGAGCTGCCGTAGACATCATCTCATAATATAACGTGTTGTCTTGTTTTTGTTGTTTTGGCTGATATTCATCTTTTAACTCTATTCCATTTTTTTTAGCAAGCTCACTTAATGCTTCTGGAAAGGATATCAATTTAATATCCATTAAAAACTGAATAGGATTTCCACCCTTACTACAGCCAAAGCAATGGGCTAAATGCTTATCCTGAGAAACAACAAAGGAAGGTGTATCTTCATTATGGAAGGGACATAAACCTTTATAATTTTTCCCTTGCTTTGTTAATTTAACATAAGGGGATACCAGCTCAACCATATCAGTACTCTCAATAATCTTCGTTATTTCTTCTTGAGTTGCCATAGTATCCCCTCCTTAATTTTTTAGAATTTAAGCTTAGCTTCAATATAAGGTATTACCTCTTCTATCTTTAAAGTAATTTGTTCCATAGAATCTCTATCTCTTAGAGTCACTGTACCTTCATTCAAAGTAGTATCATCAATCGTTACGCAGAATGGTGTACCAATCGCATCTTGTCTTCTATATCGTTTACCAATATTAGCTGTTTCATCATATACAGCACTAAAATGTTCATTAAATAATTCAAATACTTCATTTGCTTTTTGGCTATGAGTTTTCTTAATTAACGGTAGCACAGCCACTTTATATGGGGCTAATACTGGAGATAATCGTAATACAACACGCTTTTCTCCTTTGTCATTAACTTCCTCATCATAGGCACTAAATAAAGCAGATAAGAGAATACGCCCTACGCCTACAGATGGTTCTACAACATAAGGAAGATATCTTTCATTTGTTTCTGGATCAAGGTATTCAAGATTTTCATGAGAATGTTCTTGGTGGGCATTTAAGTCATAATTTGTTCTAGATGCAATTCCCCATAACTCACCAAAACCCCAAGGGAACTCAAATTCAATATCGGTAGTACCATTAGAATAAAAGGATAATTCTTCTTTTTCATGATCACGATATCTTAATTTATCCTTATCAACGCCTAGAGAAATTAAGAAATCCATACAGAAGCTTCTCCAATAGCTAAACCATTCTAGCTCTGTACCAGGTTTACAAAAAAACTCCAATTCCATTTGTTCAAATTCACGAGTTCTAAAGATGAAGTTGCCTGGAGTGATTTCATTTCTGAAGCTCTTTCCGATTTGACCAATACCAAATGGTAATTTTTTTCTAGAAGTTCTTAATACATTTTTAAAATTAACAAATATACCTTGTGCAGTTTCAGGGCGAAGATATACTTCACTCTTGTTATCCTCAACTACACCTTGGTGTGTTTTAAACATTAAATTAAACTTACGAATATCTGTGTAGTCTAAACTGCCACAGCTTGGACAAGTGATTTTATGATCATAGATAAACTTCAATAAATCCTCATTAGACATTCCATCTCCAGTAAGTTCACCCTTTGTATAATCCTCAATGAGCTTGTCTGCACGATATCTTGCATGACATTTCTTACAATCAATCAAAGGATCACTAAAAGATCCAATATGGCCAGAAGCAACCCATACTTCTTTATTCATCAATATTGCAGAATCTAATCCTACATTATATCGATTGTTTTTTACGAATTTCTTCCACCATGCTTGCTTAATATTATTCATTAGTTCAACACCTAGAGGACCATAATCCCATGCATTTGCAAGTCCACCATAGATCTCACTCCCCTGAAAAACAAAGCCTTGTTCCTTTAGAAAAGCAACCAATTGTTCTAATGTAATTTTTTGCATTTATATCCCTCCAAACGATTAAATTCCATTTTATAAGTATAACAAACATTTTTAAAGTTGTCAATCGAATTGCAACACAGAATACACTCATTTTTGAAGAAAAAATAAATTTTTATCAAATGCATAGAAAAAAGCATAGATATTGGATAATAATACCTATGCTTTTATACTTATTCCTCTACTAAATGATAAAATACAGTATGATTAAGAAGGCTTATACTTTGATTATTTAAATCTAAGGAAAAACTACCCATTAGTTGATTTTTATCTTCCAAGAATACTCTTCCAAAATAGTGATTGGGAATCCCAAGATTACGCTCTAGATTTTTAATATTTAGTCTTATGAAATTCTTTAGACTTTTATCATAACCATATAATTCAATATAACAATACTTAACTATCTTGTTTGGATATACTTCATCTGCAAAAACGTTAATTCCATTTGCAGATTTATATTCACTATTACTGATTTCACTAAGAATTACACGTGCATATTCATATAAAGAAGGTTCATATCCAGGCTCTGGTTCAGCAAAAGGGTCTGTTTCAAGAATTCCTAAAGGAACAGACAATCCATAATAATTACTATTAGGAGTACAACTCATAAGAGGAAAAATTAAGAACAAACTGATTACAATGAATATGATTTTTTTAAGCATTTCTATTCTCCTCGTATAATATGTAGTGTAGATTTAGGCCTTGGATAAGCCTAGCTACATA
>JAMPGQ010000094.1 GCA_023663825.1 Anaeroplasma bactoclasticum | reverse complement strand
GCATAGCTTTTATAATCACTAAATTAGAGGTTTTTACTTCTAGAGGAATAAATTTTATTTATTTCTTTTGTTCAAAGAAATATTTAAATTAAATGTCACTTAAATCCATTTTATTTTGTTTTATAGGTGACTTGAGGTTAAAGGATGTGAGAGTATGACAGAAGAAGAATTCTCTATAAAATATCAAATGTATAGTCAAGAGATATTTTCCATATGCTATGGATATACGAAAAACTCTTCTGACGCAGAAGACATCTTACAAGAAGTGTTTTTGAAATATTTAAATAAGAAGATTCTTTTCAATGATTCTTTACAGGAAAAATATTGGTTAATCCGTGTGACAATAAATGCCTGCAAGAATTATGTAAAATCTTCCTACCATACACGAGTAACTTTAGCTCAAGAAATTTTAGAAGCTTATTCGGATAAAAGCTTACAAAAGGAAACAGATGTGTTAGCAAGGATTGTGACACATCTACCAAAGAAGTATAAGGATGTTATAATTTTATATTATTATAACTCCTATAAAACAAATGAAATTGCAGGATTCTTACATATTTCTTTATCTGCAGTAAAGAAACGTTTGGAAAGAGCCCGTAATATGTTTCAAGAAGAAATGGAGAAATACTTATGAATTTAGATGATAAATTAAAGGAATTAAAAGAGGAAGTTCCAAAGGTAGATTCCTCTTTAGAAGAAAAAATATTTGTAAGAAGTAAACAAAAGAAGACAGGGAGAAACCCTATTTTTAATAAACTTACACTTTCTATTTGTGGTATAGTTTTAGTAGTACTAATTCTTATCATAGGACCAATCACTTTTAGAGGAACTAAAAATGATCCATTTCAGAATGGTCCTGATGAGTCTATAATCAAGCTTTTACATACAGTAGATGAGCCAACAGAGTATATCATGCCTGCATCTACACAAAATCAATTTTATGAAGGACTAAGATTGTTTTCTGGTAAGGTAGCTAAACTTTGTTTAGATGGTTTGAAGCCGGAAGAGAATGCTGTAATGTCGCCTGCCTCTATTTTTAGTGCATTAGCTCTTGTTGCAGAATGCACGGATGGTAAAACTAGACAAGAGATTTTAAATGCCATTGGCATGGAGTATGAGGTTTTAGAGCAGAATTATGCAAGATTCTATCAAAGCTTGAATCAAATAGAAAAAGGAACTAATAAAACAAAAGGAAAGCTGACGAATACAATTTGGTTAGATAAGGTATTTCCTTATAAGGAGGATTGTATTTCTGATTTAGCTAGCAAATATTTTTGTTATTCCCATGGTGTGGATTTTAACCAGATAGAGTATGTTAACAAGTATATTTCTGATTTTATTTCTAAACAAACGAATGGACTATTAAAGCCTGAGCTTAACCTTTCTCCTGAAACTGTTCTTGTTCTACTCAACACACTTTATTTAAGGGATGCATGGAACGATACAGCAAAAGACCTTCCTTTAACTCAGGAAGAATACAAGTTTAAAAACACAGATGGTATGATTTTGTCAAAGCAGTTCTTAAGAGGTGAATATAATAGTGGAAGAATGTTTAGGAATGAAGCCTATAAGCAATTTTATACAAAAACAAATGAGTACACTATAACATTTATTGTGCCTCAGAATGGGAATAAAATAGAGGATGTATTCACATCTGAAGTAATTTCAAATGCAAGAAAAACAAGTTATGTTTTTTCAAGTAATTTTGAAGGAGATGAACCAAGAGAAGTTTACTATACAAGGTGTATATTTCCAGAATTTTCTGCCTCTAGTGAATTAAATTTAAAAGAGATATTTGAAAGTCTTGGAATAACAGATATGTTCACTCCAGCAGCAAATTTCAGTAAGATTACTCCTGAAGATTTAATATGCAATTATGCAAAGCATTTTGCTAAGCTTGATGTAAATAAAAAGGGAATTGAAGGAGCTGCAGCTACGATTATTGGCGTGGAGGCACTTTCCCCTGCTCCAGAGATTGTCAAAGAAATCTATGAGGATTTTATTGTAGATGAAAGCTTTGGGTTTGTAATTTCAAATGGTATGGGGGCTAATTTATTCAGTGGTATTATAAGAAATATATAAAATAAAGCATACGAGGAGTAACTATATGAAAAGAAAAGGCATCTTATTTTTGATTTGTATGTTTTTCTTATTCCTTTTTTCTAGTTGTGGAGAAAATAAATATGATGCAGTGATGCATTCACATGCAGAAGAGTGGATTTCAAAAGAATTTTTAAAGGAAAATGCAAGTGAAGGCATATTATCTTAATGAAGATTATATTGAAGGAGAAAGTGATCCATTAGACAAATATTTTTATGATGAGGAGTCTCCTATTTTTAGAGCCTTTGTTATTGATGGTGAAGAAGAGTTTAATAGAATTTTTTTCGAAATATGAAGAAGAAATTAACTTTGAAAAGGAAATGGTTCTTTTATACATATTCCCAGATGTGTATCCAAATCGTAAGTATTCTATTAAAACAATTCATATAGATAATCAAAATCTAACGATTTACTTTAAGCTTCAAGCAGGGGATAAAAAGGATGCTACTGCACCATACCAAAGATGTTTAATGGTAAAAATGAAACAGATGGAAATAGAGGAAGTTCACTTCGTTGAACAGTAATTTGTTTTAAATATAAAATATTTTTTAAAGAAGCCAAACTGTATCTTCTATACTACTTTGGTTTCTTTTTTATTTGGTTTTCTTATTTGAAAGCATTTTACTAAAATATTTTCTTTTCAAATATAAAAAAATGTGCTATTATTTGTCATGTAGTGTTTGAAAATAAATGGAGGATTTGTCGATGAATAAACCAGAATTAATCAAAACGATAGTAGATAAAACAAATTATACAAAAAAAGAGGTAGAAGAGATCACAGTTGCAGTATTTGATGTTATCGTAAATACATTAGCTACTGGTGATAAGGTGGTTGTCTCTGGTTTTGGAACCTTTGAGGTTCATGAGCGTGCAAAAAAGACAGGTAGAAATCCTCAAACAGGAGAAGAAATTCTTATTGAAGGCTCTAAAGCTCCTGTATTCAAATCAGCTAAAGTCTTTAAGGATAAAGTGAATCAAAGATGATAAATCCATTTCAGGCGATCTTAAATCAAAACTTTAAGCAATTAAATAGCTACTTAGAACATGGAAATGTAAATGTAGTAGATTCTAAGGGAATGTCTTTACTCTCTTACGCCATTAAACTACAATCTAATGATGCAGTACAAATTTTATTGCGTGCTTATGTCGATGTGGATATTCAGGATAAAAAAGGAAATACCTGTTTCCATTATGCAGTGCTTCATAATAGGCTGAATTATTTGCGTGTACTTATGACCACTAACGGCAATCCTATGCAGAAGAACAAGGATGGGCATACTCCCTTATATCTTGCCTGTAGATATCGCAAGGAAAAGATGATAGATTTATATTTAGAAAAATATAAGCTAGATATGGGAGAAAAGGATAACAATGAAGAAACCATTTGCATGGCTTTCTTTCGTGCTAAAGCCCCACTTCTTTTAAAGAAATATGGTGGTTTTGAAAACTGGCTAGAAGAACCAAATTATATTGGAAATACGCCCTTACTTGTAGCTGCAGAGCGAAATTCTTTACCTATGGTGGAATTTATATTAGAATATCCTATTTTTATCAATATAAAAAATCATATAAATGAAACGGTTTTATTTTATGCAGTAAGAAATAATAATAAAGAGATGGTAGATATATTCATAAAGCATGGAGCATTTTTAGATTTTAAAAACAAAAATGCAGAAACTATCTACGATATAGCCTCAGATGAAATGAAGGAATTTATTGAAGAGCGTAAAAGAGCATACAAGATTACAACCTACAAAAGAAGATATCCCCTTCATTATGCAATTTATATGAATGATTCTAAGATGATTGAAAAATCTTTAACCTTAAAAAATGTTAACACAGTTGATTTATATCATTTTACGCCTATAAAGCTTGCGAAGCTTTATAAGAATAAACAAGCAATCGATGGAATCAAGTCTTTAGAAAGACTTGCTAAAATCGCCACATTAGAAACAAAATTTTAGTTCCCCCAAAATAAAATAAGGTTATATTTTCTGTGATAAAATCTT
>JAMPGQ010000093.1 GCA_023663825.1 Anaeroplasma bactoclasticum | reverse complement strand
GCCTTTTTATTATTGTTTAACTACCCATTTTAGGGGTTAATCCCAAATTCAGGTATTATATCATTTTTTTATTGCGAATTACCACCCTTTTGCAAATTAGAATTTTTTCAAAAAAAAATAAAAAAAGTTGATAATCTACTACTTTTCTATTACCAATTCTTTTATCTTTATAAAATTTGTTCATAAAATATGAAAGAGTTATAATTAGATTTTTTTTAAATTTGGTACAGTCAAAAATATGGTAAGGGATATAAAAATATGAAAAAAAGAAAAACACCAACCCTATAAAGATTGATGTTAAATATTTTTAATTATATGTACTTTGTAAAAACATTAGTTTTATTCCACTAGAAATACCACACTTGCTTTGAAGTAAGGCTTCTAACTGTTCTAATGAAATTGGTGTTATAGAGAATGGAGGCTTATTGTTCTCTGTTTTCCAAGAAAAATTGGTTGTATTCAATTTGGATGGAATACTTGAAATAAATTTAGTACTTGCATCACTAGATGAGCCTACATAAACAGAATCTGTAGAGCCTTTTTGATAACTACAGTTTGTAAGCTCAAATCCACCATCAACATAAGGGGAAACGTTCTTTGTGTCATTATGCTTTAATAAAGTTTCAATGCCTCTAAAAATTGTATTTTCTGCCTTTATACTTCCGCCATTTCCACAGACAATTCCCTGACTTACTAACGCACATTTCCAGCCACTATTTACTCTTGTAACAACAGACTTAGCATTTTGTAAGGTGAGCTTTGCACGGTAAGTATAATACTGGCTACTATCCACTAGACAGTTATATAAATATGCATTCCCGCCTCTTAGCTTAGGTAATCTGTCCTCTATATTTTTAAATACACAATTAGAGAAGGATACTTTTAATTTCAAGTTAAAGTTATAATCATCTGCATTATCGTATGATCCTGAAAATTTAGCATCATCTCCACAGAGGAATCCCTTCTTTTGTGGAATTGCTATACCATATAAGATATCCTCAAAGCTGATATTGGCATCTCTTAAAGCATTGTAATATAAATAATTCTTCTTTCCTTCTTGGTATTCTTGTTCTATTTGAGCCATCATTTTATAAAGATACCCCTCTTTATCATCGCTACCACTATTAAACTTACACCAGGAAATATGAAGTCCATTTTCTCCTGTGGCACCATAAGGAGCTCTAAAGGCTGTTCCTGCATTGGCATCATAGACTGGATTAGAATAATCTATCTGTCCATCATAGGATTTTCCAAAAGTACAATGATCAATCCAGATAAAACCACAAAATGCAATCTTGAAATATGCCCAGCCAAACCAGTCATAATCTCCAATCTTAGTAGATGTATTTACAGGAGCATCCTCCCATTGCCATAATTCATCAAAGCTTAAGTTTCTAAATACTACATTGTTATCGCTCGTAAGCTTAAATCCACAATGAGTAATCTTTACACCTGTTTTAGAAAAAATTAATAGGTTAGATGTATTTTCCACTTTAATCTGAGAGATACCATTTTCTTTCAGCATATCTGACATACAAAGATAAGGATTTAAACTATTCATTTTACTTGCAAAATCAGTTACTAGGTTTGTAGCCTTTTCTTGTGCACCCATTTTGAAATATCCTAAATTCAAATCATTTACTATCTCTATTACATGTACACTGCCTTCTTTTATTAAGGTTTGTTCTACAGTCTTTGTTTCTTCATTCCAACTATTTGTGTATTCATATTTTGCATCTGCTAATGCTGTTAAAAATTCTAAAGGCGTAGAAACCTTTCTATATGAGCTTGTATTATAATACTCTGTAAAATCTGTAATACCATTTAAAGCATATCCATCTACTGATAAATTCTTTTTTGTTGCCTCATCTAACTTTTCAATATAATGAAAGCCTTCTAATTCCCATTTTGCATAAAGAGTAGTATCCTCTTCTATATCAGTATTTTCTACTGCTGGAATAGAAAATGATTCATCTAAAAACCAACCTTCAAATTCAAAGTCTACCTCTTCAAGAACGGGGAATTCATTAGGCAATACTAAAACATTTTTAATCTCTTCAACACTCTTTCCATGACCATTTGTGTTAAAAACTACATGATAGAGTTTTGTCCACTTTGCATAAAGTGTTATATCTTCTTCTAAAACCATTTTAGAAATAGCTGGAGTTTTAAATTCTTCATCTAAAAACCATCCATCAAACCTATAGCCATCCTCTTGTAAAACAGGTAGGTCATCTGGCAATTGGGCAACCTCTGTCAGCTTTTGTTGGATAGATCCATGTTCATTATTCTCAAAACTTACTTCATAGGTCTTAATGATTTCTTCCCATTTTGCATATACCTTTATATCTGAAGTTAATAATGATCCCTCTACAGCAGAAATCGTAAATTTATCATCCAAATACCAACCGATGAAGATAAAGCCTTCCTCTTGCAAAGCTGATAATTTAGGAAGCTTAGTAACATCTTTTATCGTATTAGGTTTTGTGCCATGTCCATTGATTTCAAATTCAATACAATATATCTTCTCCCAAAAAGCATATAAAGTTTTATTTTCAGTGAGTTGCATTCCTTCCTTGGCTTCTTCTAAGAATGCTTCATCAAAGTACCAACCATTAAAGCGATATCCTTCTTCATCCAAACTAGGTAATTTTGGTAATTCTGTTATCTCTTTTAGCTGTTCTGGCTGTGTACCATGACCATTTGTGTTAAAAGTGACATCATAGGCTTTAGATTGAGTACAGCCTATGAAACTAATACTCATAAAACAAAATATTAAAAACAGTATTAATTTTTTCATATAATTCACCACTTTCACTTTCATTATAACTGATTTGATTTTAATTTCCAAGTCCTATTCGTTTTTTCATTTTCTTTTCATATGGAAAATGCTATAATGAAGACTGAGGTAGTTAAAATGAAAGAAATTATACCACCATTATTAAAATGGTTTGAAGAAAATAAAAGAGATTTAGAATGGCGTAAAAATAGAACACCTTATACTATTCTAGTAAGTGAGGTTATGCTTCAGCAAACTCGTGTTGAAGCAGTGCGTTCCTACTTTAAAAAATTTATTAAGGAACTTCCAGATTTTAATAGCCTAGCAAATTGCCCTGATGACAAGCTTATGAAATTGTGGGAGGGATTAGGGTATTATTCGCGTGCAAGAAATCTAAAAAAATGCGCAATAGAAATCGTAGAAAAATATAATGGTGTATTCCCTAATACATATGAACAAGCCATAAAGCTTTCTGGGGTTGGTCCATACACCTGTGGAGCAGTGTTATCTTTAGGATATAATTTAAAATACGCTGCCGTAGATGGAAATGTATTACGCGTTCTTTCTCGTTATACCGCTTCTTCCTTAGATATTTCTTTAGAAAATACCAAACTCTATTTCAAACAAGAAATTGAAAAGATTATGCCTAATGAAGCAGGTATCTTTAATGAAAGCCTTATGGAATTAGGTGCCACAATCTGCATGCCTAAAATTACAAAATGTGAAGCTTGCCCACTAAGAAACTTTTGTAAGGCTCTTAAACAAGAAAAACAACTATCTTATCCAATCAAAACTAAATCAAAAGAAAAAAAGATATTAGAATATACTTGTCTGTTTGTAACAGATGGCAAAAATTATATTCTAACACCTAAAGAAAAAGACCTATTAAAGGGCCTTCTCTCACCAATTTTAATTGATCATTTCATAACTTCCAATGAAGCCATAGAGGCTTTAGAAGCTTTAGGTTTCTATGTAAAAAATATAGAACAACTTCCTGATAAAAAACATACTTTCACACACCAAATTTGGTATATGAAGGCTTATAAGATATATGTAAAAAATCTTCTTGATTATCAAAATTATACAAAAGAACAAATTATTGATGAAGTTGGAATATCTTCTTGTTTTAAGAAATTCTTAGATGATGTATGGAATTAAAATCTTATTTTTCTAATTCATACAGTTGTTGTATAATCTTTGTTAAAAAGAATAAAAATTTTCTTAATTTCAATTTTATATAAATAGAATTCATAAGATAACTATTAAAAATATAGCATTTTTTATCGAAACGTGATATAATACTATCAAGTAAAGGGGAGGTACTTTATATGGATATCATCTTTTTTACAAGTTCATCTATTATTCCCATAAAGCG
>JAMPGQ010000092.1 GCA_023663825.1 Anaeroplasma bactoclasticum | reverse complement strand
TTTGCAAGTATTTATGTTCAACTATTAACAGCGGAATTTACTTTTTCAATTAACTAAAAAGTAATTTTAAAACCAAAGCTTTATTCTTTTCTTTTATTTATACTTGATTTGTGGTATGATTATACTAGATTGTTTTTTTGAAAGGATATGATGATATGCTAACAGATTTAGAGATTGCTCAACAAGCGAAAATGCAACCTATAAGGGAAATAGCTTCAAGGCTTAATCTTATAGAAGATAATATTGAACTATATGGTAAGTATAAGGCCAAAATTCATTTGGATTCCGTACAGGAAAATGCTAACGGAAAAGTGATATTAGTCACAGCAATTAACCCAACTCCTGCAGGAGAAGGTAAATCGACAACTACCATAGGCTTAGCAGACGCTTTACAGAGATTAAATAAAAAGGTTGTTGTTGCATTAAGAGAACCTAGCTTTGGTCCTGTAATGGGAATTAAAGGTGGAGCTGCAGGTGGTGGCTATGCACAGGTTGTTCCAATGGAAGATATTAACCTACACTTTACAGGTGACTTTCATGCTATTACCACTGCTAACAATGCAATCGCTGCAATTTTAGATAATCATATTCATCAAGGAAATGCATTAGGGATAGATCCTACTCGTATTGTTCATCATCGTTGTCTAGACTTAAATGATAGGGCTTTAAGAAATGTAACTATTGGTTTAGGTGGAAAATCAAATGGTGTACCTAGAGAAGATCATTTTGATATTACAGTAGCTTCTGAGGTTATGGCTATATTCTGTTTGGCAAGCTCTTTAGAAGACTTCAAAAATAGAATAAGTAAAATGGTTGTCGCATATACTTATGATAAAAAGCCTGTTACTGTGGATGATATTAAAGCTACGGGAGCAGTAACTTTAATTATGAAGGATGCTTTAATGCCCAATTTAGTACAAACTCTTGAGCATACACCAGCGTTAGTTCATGGTGGTCCTTTCGCAAACATTGCCCATGGATGTAATTCTGTAATTGCTACTCAAATGGCAATGAAGCTTGGTGACTATGTAGTCACAGAAGCTGGTTTTGGTGCTGATTTAGGTGCTGAGAAGTTTTTAGATATTAAATGTCGTATGGCCGATATAAAGCCTTCTTGTGTTGTAATTGTCGCTACAATAAGAGCTCTTAAAATGCATGGTGGAGTTGCAAAAGAGGATTTAACTATAGAGAATGTAGAAGCATTGAAATTCGGTATACGTAATTTAGAAAAGCATATAGAAAATATCAAGAAATATAATTTAGGCTATGTAATTGCAATTAATCGTTTTGGTAGTGATACAAAGAACGAGATAGATGCTTTAGAAGCTTGGGCAAAGGATCATAATCATCCTATTGCTTTATCAGATGTTTTTGCAAAGGGTGGTCTTGGTGGAATTGAACTTGCAGAAAAGGTTTTGGATATCACCTCTAAAGATGAAGGCAAATTCCAATGCTTATATGATGTGAATTTAAGCATCAGAGAAAAAATTACAAAAATATGTAAAGAAATCTATGGTGCGAGTCATGTTGAATTTACGCAGGTAGCAAAAAATCAAATGGCTACAATGAAGAAAAATGGCTGGGATAATTTGCCTATTTGTATGGCAAAGACACAATATTCCTTATCTGACAATCCAAAGCTACTTGGTAGACCTGAGGATTTTACGGTGACAATTCGCGAGCTTAAACCTTCTATAGGAGCAGGCTTTATTGTTGCGTTAAGTGGAGATATATTAACTATGCCAGGATTACCAAAGGAACCAGCTAGTGAGAAGATGGATGTTTTAGATGGTAAGGTAGTAGGACTATTTTAAAAAGGGAAGAGATTAAATGGATTTTATAACAAATCAAAGGCAGGTAATTTTAAATTTTTCAGAAAAGTATTGCAAGAATGAAACTGAAGTTCTTAATTCTCAATGCTTTAAGGATGTCTGGGGAAAATTTTTAGAGCATATTTATAAGGCCGAAAAACAAGATGTTTTACGTATCATAGAGATACTTCCAAACCCTAAAAAGGATTATATCATTCTTTTTAAGTTGTTATTAGAATTTGAACTATCAGAAATTAGAAAGCTAAGTGTACATTTTAAACAGATATTGGAACACACAGATATTTTATACGAATTGATAGAAGATTTTTATGATTATTGGCGTCGTTTAGAGCGTTATGGTTTAGTGTACTCTAAAAGTAGACTAAGTGGTGTTGAAACAGCCTCCTTTACAACAATAATGAATCAATTTACCAATGTCATATTAAGTACATATCGTACGATATGTCATAAGGTGTTAGGTGAGGCATTTTCTATCTACCGTTCTTTACCTGCTGGTGTCAATGCTGGACTTATGATATCTAAGCACAACTGGATGGGCAAAGATAGCAACTATGCATTTCTTTCTAAGGCAGCAGTATTAGAACAAGTTTTAATTCGTCCGCCTTTTATTAGTTATTCTGCAAAGAATAAAAGAACTGGTATATACCCAGAAGTATTTGAAAATCCTCTACCTAAGCTATCTACAGGTTTTAAGGCAGAAGAATATTATTGTTATCAAGCAAAAGTAGGAAGCGCCTTAGCGTATGTATATTTTCATAGAGATTTTTTAGCTTTGGGAATAACACTTTGTAATCTATTTGAATTTGTTCCACTTTATAAGTGTGCTGGAAAGAAACCAGATTTACTTTATATTTTTGGTGCAGATATAGAAGGTGAATCTTACTTTTATCATGACAAAGAAGAGGATATATATTTAGGAGTTGCTCCACATAATTTTAGTGTTGATTACTTTGGTTATATGAAGAAAATGTTATTAACTTTATACAATGTTAAAATGATTGATAGTGGAAATCTTCCACTTCATGGAGCTTGTGTAAGTATCACAATGAAAACAGGTGTAACTAAAAATATAGTCATCATTGGAGATAGTGGGGCAGGAAAGAGTGAATCTTTAGAAGCACTAAGCGAATATGCGGGTGAACAAATTTCTTCTTTACTTACTGTGTTTGATGATATGGGAACATTTAAATGGATTGATGGCGAGATTTATGCTTATGGTACAGAAATTGGTGCTTTTGTGCGCTTAGATGATATGTCCTCAGGATATGCTTATCGTGAAATGGATAGAGCTATATTTATGAATCCTGATAAAGTGAATTCTAGATTGGTTATTCCAGTAGCCACCTATGCTCAAATAATGAAGGGATACAAGGTAGATATGGTTTTATATGCAAACAATTATGAGGATGCTACTATTCAGTTAAAGCAATTTACGGATGAACAGGATGCATTGAAAACATTTATTCGTGGAGCCAGATATGCTAAGGGAACAACACAAGAGGTTGGATTGGTTGAATCTTTTTTTGCAAATCCTTTTGGGCCTGTTCAAAGAGAAGAACAAACTCGTCAGCTTTTAGATTTATATTTTACTAACTTATTTGCAAACGATGTATTTGTAGGAGAACTTTATACAAAACTAGGTATCTTAGGCAAACAACAAGATGGTCCTAAGGGAGCAGCTGAAAAGCTTTTTGAAATATTAGAAAAATAAGATTTCAACTATGAGTTGAATATAGTTCAAATACGGGTTTCTAGACATTTTTAATGCTCTATTTTATAATAAAAGCTGAAGGAGGAAAGAAATATGAATAGAATAAAGATGGGGGAATTTTTAACCGAGTTAAGAAAAGAAAAAGACCTTTCTCAGACAGATTTGGCAGAAATTATAGGAGTTACTTTTCAAGCTGTTTCGAAATGGGAGCGAGGGGAAGCTATTCCTGACATTAGCATTTTAGAGAAGCTTTCTAGTTTTTATAGTGTTTCTATTGATGAAATTATTAAAGGAGAAACGATACTTCATCAAAATAAGCTTGTAGCAACTGAAGAAAGCTTTTTGAAGAATAAAGAAGAACAAAATGAAAATTGGTTTTTAAATCAAAAAAGAGCTTTTGGTTTTTGGTTTTCTTTAGCATATTTAATACTTTTTGTTTTATTTGGATTTTGTCCTTTTGCAAGAGCATTGATTTTTAGATATGATAATGTAAGCACCTATATTATTGTTAGTTATTATACCTACATATTCAGTTCTAGCTTTGATGTTTGGAATTTCTTTTTACTTTTTCAGTTTTTAACAACAATTGCAATTGTGGCATTGACAATGTTGTTTTATGTTTGCCGAACGCAAAAGACATTTAAAGCATTATTTATCACGCGATTTATTCTTCTTATTATTAATTTACTAACAGTAATTGTGAATGTTGCGGTTATGTCAGATTCTTCCTTAGATGCGTCAATAGGATGTTATGCTATGTTTTTTCTTATTATACCTATAGATATTTTGTTTATTAGTTTAAAGCAAAATCGCAAAAAATACATTTTACAAGATTTTCGAGATTAAAAAAATAGTTATGTTACCTTTAACAAGTATAGGTCCTAACTATAAATAACTATAGATTTAGTTTTAAAATAAAGGTGTGTTTATGAAAAATGAGCACATCTTTTTAAATGCCTACGAACCATATTTTTGTCCTATTTGTGCGTATATACGAATTTAAATTGAAATAGTGAATTTTTTCGCATTTTATGTTGCATTTAAAAGAATTGTGTGATATAGTTATTAAAACCATATTCAAATTAAATATACGGAGGTAATGTATAATGTTTAAAAAAATTTTTTTATTTTATTAGTAAATTTGAAAATTCAAGTTGGAATGATACCAACCCCAA
>JAMPGQ010000091.1 GCA_023663825.1 Anaeroplasma bactoclasticum | reverse complement strand
TGTACTAAATTTCATATAATTCAATAAGCAAAACTCGAATTTATCTACTTGAATTTAAAAATGGGGGAACTCAAAAAAAAATCTAAAAAACATTTGACAAGCGCTTTCATAAATGATATTATATCCTTGTATGTGATAAAAGAAATGATTACTTTCAATAATCTCTCCCAAATTAGAAAAAGAGGCTAAAACAATTTTTACTATAGCCTCTTTTCTTTATTCTATATGATTTTTAAAATATAAATAAGTTGTTTGGGCATTCCAGCATAATACCCAAAGTAGTCCTTAGGTGGTTGTATTGCTTCTAACAATATTCCTCCTAATTTTTTTATTATCTTTGAGGAGGCTAGATTATCTATCGCACAGCTCAATAATAACTCCTTCTGATGGTGTGCTAAAGATAACGGATAGAGCATTTGTGTTGCAATAGAAGCATAATGATGCCCACGATATTGTTTTTCAATATAATATCCTATATTTCCATTATAGTAGGAATGATAGTTTCTTCCAATTCGCAAACTAATTTGACCAATAATCTCTTTTGTTTCTTTTAACAAAATATTATACCAATAGAAAGGAATTTCCTTTTCATTTCCTGGATTTTTTTCTATTATAGATAAATCCAAGATTTCTCTTTCAATAAAATCGTATCCGTCTAAAAATTTCATGATGAGTAGCGAATTAAAGCATAAAGCTTCTTGCCTCTTCTAATTACAATGAATTTACCTTCAATTGCAACATCCCTAGTCAAAACAAAGCCTTCTTCAGTAACCTTATCACCATTCACTAAGACTGCACCATTTCTGATAAACTCTCTTGCCTCACGCTTAGAAGAAGCCAATTTTAATTCTATTAAAGCATCCACCAAAGTAATTTCTTTACCTTCCATAGCTGGTAAATCATTAAAGCCCATTTCAATTTCCTTAGCAGTTAATTCCTTTATATTTCCACTAAATAAAGCCTGAGAAATTTTTAACGCTTCATCGTATGCTTCTTTTCCATGTAAGAAGGTAATAACCTCTCGTGCAAGAGCCTTATGAGCTTCTCTTAAATGTGGAGCCTCATTATTTTTCTTTTCTAATTCTTCTATTTCTTCTTTAGAAAGGAAGGTTAAAAATTTCAAATAATCAATAACCTTAGAATCCTCTGAATTGATAAAGAACTGATACATCTCATATGGAGATGTTTTATTGGCATCTAACCACACTGCCTTACCATTTGTCTTTCCAAACTTAGAACCATCACTTTTCGTTAAAAGTGGCATAGTAAATGCATAAGCATCCTTTTGTTCCTTTTTACGAATCAGCTCGATACCAGCAGTAATATTTCCCCACTGATCCTGTCCTGCAACCTGCATTGTTACATTTTTATGCTTATATAACCACCAGAAATCTAGAGCCTGCATAATCATATAAGAAAATTCTGTATAGGTGATTCCTGCATCTAATCTTCTAGATACAATATCCTTATTTAACATATAATTTACATTAAAGAATTTTCCAAAATCTCTTAAGAAATCAATAAAGTTAATATCCTTACTCCAATCGTAGTTATTTACAACCTCACAGCCGAATAATTCTGTTAACTGGGCTTTCAAGCAGTTAAAATTATGATCTACCGTTTCCTTTTTAATCATTGGGCGCTCACTATCAGGCTTTGGATCTCCAATCAAACCTGTTGCCCCACCAATTAAAACAATTGGATGATGTCCAGCTTCTTTTAATCTTTTACAAATTAAAAAGCTGGAAAAATGTCCTATATGCAAGCTGTCTCCTGTAGGGTCAGTTCCAATATAGAAGGTCATTCCTCCTGCATTCAATTTGTCTTTAATAGATGGATCAGAAACATCCTTAATTAAGCCTCTCCATTCTAATTCTTCATAAATACCCATAATATAATCTCCTTCTTCTTATAAAATAAAAAGTCCTTAAGATAAACTCCTAAGGACGAAAAATTTCCGCGGTACCACCTTAGTTCCATAGTATAAAACTATGACACTTCAATGCTTGCTTCTCCAAGAGTGTATTTCAAGCTAACCTTTCGATCTGTTTTCACCAACCACAGATTCTCTAAAACAAAAGCTGTCAACTCTACTTATGTTCTTTTCTTCAAAGCTATGAATTTGTTGTATTACGTCTAATAAAACGATATGGTAATAATACTTTATTATGTGTAACTTCTTCCTGTTTCATAAACTTAGTTAATAGACGCATTGAAACAGCACCTATATCATACACCGGAGTATCCACACATGTCAAGTGAGGACGCGATAAAATTGCATATTTAGTATTTTGTAAACCAACTACAGAAATATCTTTTGGAATTTGTACTCCGTGATCCTGTGCAACATTCATAAAGCTAATTGCAATACTGTCACGTACAGCAATAGCACCATCAATTTTTTCGTTTTGAAAAAATTCTTTAAAATGAAGGGAGTTAATAGAAACATCTCCACTTGTTCTAAAGATTTTAGGCTCAAGTCCTGCTTCCTTCATTGCATCTATATACCCTACTTCTTTTTGTTCATTTACAGAATATCTTCTAGCAGTAGTAAATAAATAAATATTCTTCCTGCCATACTCAATCATTTTTTTAGTTATTTCAAAGGTTGCATGTTCATAATTAATTGCAACACTTGGAATATCCTCATCCTCATAAAAAACATTAGACAAAACTACAGGAATCATCGCATCCTTAATTGCATCCATTGCAACTTTCATTTGTTCTTTTTCTAACTCATCATTCAAGAACAAAATTCCATCCACCTGTTCTGCAATTACAGTACGCATAGCGTCTGTAATATCCTCATCGTTTCCAATCGAAAAGAGTTTTATTGAATATTCATATTTTTTAGCAATATCCTGAATTCCACCCAACAATTGTGCAGTTGCAGATCTTGAAACATCTGCCAAAACAATACCAATTGTCGTGGTTTTTCTACTTGCAAGTCCACGTGCAATAGCATTAGGACGATAGCCTAGTTCTTTTATAACTCTTAATACTTTTTCTCTAGTCTCAGGATTCACTTTTTCTGGGTTGTTCATTACTCTACTGACAGTAGCTAAAGACACCTTTGCTGCTCCTGCAACATCATATATTGTAGTGTTTGCCATAAAAACCACCTCACAATCCAGTATAATTATATCATAAGAAAAATCAATTTTCAATCATTTTCATGAAAACGTTTCTATAATTTAACTTTCGACAAATAATTGTGGTTTGCTTTGCTTATGTTTCTAAGAAAACACACATTTCTTTTCTGGTCTCTTTCATTTCTTCTACCGCAATTCTATATCTCAATAGCCAACTTCCGTTGTAATATAAAAATATTCGCAAGATTGATAGGCTCTTTTTTGGGAAGTTTGTAGGATTGTTTTAGCATCTTCTAATAAATTATCTGTCTTATTAAAAACAATTAAATCCTTCTCATTCATTTGCTACTTTTTGAATTTAGGCCAAATGTTGCCATTTTTAAGCATTTTTGCCTCTTTTTGGCAGCAAAAAAAGGTATTAACGACACATTTTCAGTGTATCAATACCTGTCTTTTAAGTCTGACAAAGGCGATATATTTTAATACAAATGCACATCATCTAAAATAAACATCTTCTATGCTCTACTTTCTTGAAATAAAACTTATAATTGATTTTTAAATTTTTTCAACAAAGCTATTATTTTATCATTTTCAATAATTTTATCATGCATTTTTAAATTGTATTTATGACGTTCTATTTTCAATATTTTCGCCTCATTTGCAACACCTTTAAATGTTTCAATAAAATATGGTGTTTCTTCATCACTTCCATATATTGCTACAATATGAAGTTTGCTTACGAACTCTTGCCACTTTTCTTCATTATGATTAAAATAATCTTGCATTCTTTCAGATAATATAAAATATAAAGAAGATGGATTGCCACAATACATTGGAACAATAAATACTATTTTCTTATACTCAATTAAGCAATTAAGTAATTCATAAATATCATCATAACGATATTTGCATGCTGATGAAAAACATTCATAATCACATTTTGAGCAAGAATTATAAAATATATTCTTAAATAAGATTAATCTATCTTTATCCTCCATTAAATAATTAGCAATATCTATAGAATTACCATTTTTACGAGCACTAAAAGATAAGAAAATAACCGATTCATTAGTAGATGGTTCAAAATTATTATGATGATTTCTATCAAATAATTCATCCATCGATACTTCATACTTTTTTATTAAAAGCATTAGTTTTTCATAACTTATTTCATTGATGCCTTTTTCAATCTTATTAATTGTGGATCTAGAATTATATCCTAATTCTTTTGCAAAGGCATCCTGACTTAAACCTTCCTTCAGTCTTATTTCCTTAATTTTTTCTCCAAGTCTATTCATTTTCAATCCTCTTAATTGCTTTGACATTATTGTCGTTAAATAATTTCTTTTGACGATTGGCTTCTTTATTCAAAATGATTAATCTATCTTTTTGAGATATATTTTCCTTTATTAATAAGGAATTATGATATTCAAGATTAGAAAGTATAGCCAGCTCAATAGTTGATGCATAATCTCTTATATTACCTTCTTTATTTGGATTCAATTCTCTCCATTCTTTTGCCTTAATGCCGAACAAAGCAACATTTAGCATATCAGCTTCACTTGCATAAATATAATTTACCTGTTCAGGAGTTAAATTAACTAGTATTAAATTTTCTTTAATTGCATCAGTATGAATTAAATAATTAATTTTTGTTAATAATCTCTTTCCTTGCCATTCAAATTGTTCTGTTTCTTGAAGTTTTAGTCTTTGAAATTCTTTAATTATATATAATTTAATTTCAGGTGATATCCAAGATGCAAACTCTAAAGCAATATCCTTATGAGCAAACGTCCCACCATTTTTAGTGGGCTTTACTCTTATTCCAATTGCTTTTACTTCATTAATCCATCTAGTTGGCGACATAGTAAAGGAATTCCTACCACTTTCCTGTAATAGGGGGTCGAATTCGACCCGTTTAAATTTGTCATTATTTATTGTTTCCCATAATCCAAGAAATTCTAACGTTGCTCTTAATCTCATCCAATTTTTAACAACATCTTTGGGCTCTTTTGCATTTTTTATTCTAGCAATATCCGTTAAACTTACATAATCATCATCACCAGTACCTGTAATATTAATCACTTTTTCTTTAATAGTAATACTTTTCATAATTCTTACCTCGTTTCTTCACTAATGCTATTATTATATCATATTGTAGACTAAAAATCTACAATATAAAAGCAAAAAAATACTAACATAACCCAAATTCAAGCCTAATATGTGTACGTCAAAAAATAACACCCATAAAGAAGAGAAAGGATAACTAGGAATTTA
>JAMPGQ010000090.1 GCA_023663825.1 Anaeroplasma bactoclasticum | reverse complement strand
TGCAAGAAAATCATACTTGTTCTATAATTTTCATAGCAATTTCATTAAAATATTTACCGCGTTCTATATAATTTTTAAAGCTATCAAAGCTTGCAAACATCGGAGAAAATAGGATGACTTCTTCTTTTCTATCCTGATAAGCTCTTGTAAAAGCTTCATCTAAGGAATTAAAGGTAAGACATTCTATATAATTTTCCTCCATATAGGTTTTAACCTTTTCTTTTGTTTGACCATAGGCATAGACTCTTTTTAATTTAGGCAAAGCACTTTGAAGACATGCTAGGTTTTCCTTTCTGTCATATCCTCCACAAACAAGCTCCACCATATCAAAGCATTCTAATGCTGCCAAGGTTGAATATGGATTAGTACTTTTAGCATCATTATAGATAAAATCATTAATTTTAGTTAATCGATATTCTACCTCTTCAAATGTCTTTAATCGTTCTTTAATAATTTTAGGAGTTATACCTTTAACCAAAGATGCTGCACAGATAGATGCCATAACATCCTCAAGCAAAAAAGGCTTTAACTTTAATTCTTGTTCTATCTTAATCATTCTCTTTTTATTGATATAAATAAATCCATCATAGATATAGCATTTTGCAAGATAAGAGGTTTTAGAAAAGGAAATCTTTAAAGCATCAATAGACTTCACGGCACCCTTTACTATAGGATCATCTAAATGATAGATACAATAATGTGAAGAACTCTGATTTATACATATATTTGTTTTACTCTCAATATAATCCTTATAGCTATTATGATGATCTAAATGACAAGGATGTACATTTAAAAGTACACTGATATTACAATCTATTTTACTTGTTTCCAACTGAAAGCTAGAACATTCTACTACAAAAATATCTGCATTAGGATGTTCTACTACTGCCCTACAAACACTATACCCGATATTACCACAAGCTACTACATCATATTTTGCAGATAAAATATGGGTAATTAAAGAAACTGTAGTAGTTTTTCCATTACTTCCTGTAACACCTATATAAAACTTTTTCCTTAACATAAAGGCTAGCTCCACATCTGTTATCACTCTAATCTTTTTCTCTAAAAAAGTTTGGATAATTTTTTCAGACATTACAATTCCTGGCGCCTTAACAACAAGATCATAATTAAAGCTTTCAACCTCATCTAAATTCAAGTAGTCAAACTCTATTTGCTCTTCTTCTAGTAACAAAACAACCCCATCATTAGCTATACCCTTACCTAAAACTAAAGTTTTCATAGTAACACCCCTATATATAAGCATACGATAAAATGGATTCTTTTATGTAATTTAATTTTAATAGAAGGCAAATTTTATAATAAAGCAATAATATTATCAAAAAATCCCTCTACTTTTTGTAAAGAGATTAATTTTATAAATTCTTTCTATGTTCATTCTTTATTTTTTTTAGTAAATCATCACTATTTAAAATCACCCATAAATAGCAAATCTTTTTATTTTGATTACATTTAAGATGAACTCTATATTTTAAAAAATTATTCTTTTTGATACCCTTCAAGTAAAATATTTCCTTTAATGGTATCATCCCATATATCTTGATTTCCAAAGCGAATGCTTCTTATTCCACCATCTAAATAATCATCTGCAAGAAGGAAATAAATTCTATATTCTCCAGAAGCGATGCCCTTTTTATCTATCTGAAAGTTTAAATGTTTTGTATCCACATTTTCAAATTCAAATGTATAGGTGTGTTTTTCATTTTGAAGGACAATGTAAGCATTCTTAGCTTTAACTAGATTTCCGAAACCAACATTAGTCACCTTAAGTTTCAAGTTTAGTTTATTATCATCTTCATTATAGATCAAATTCTCTAAAACGAAGCGGTAGCCCAAATGATTCTTAATATAGTCAAATTCAGTACTAGATTTATAAAGTGGATCTGATCCTGTATACTTTTTTTCTTGCCAACGCTTTACAACCTGATCATTCCAGCGAAGATTTAAATAACTCAAATGAAGTTTATACATTTCCTCCACAGCGTTATTTAATTCATTATAAGTACTATTAGGTATGGTTACCTCTCCACCATAAGAGCATTCCTCATTAATCTTACTCAGCCATTCTACCTCAATCTCACGATTATCATAAGTTCCTAAGTCATTTGCTGAGCCTAAGTATCCATCATTATAAACACCTAAACGACAATCTTGAACTGAAAATTCATTTAGTGTGGAAAGAGTATATCCATAATAGCTATATAAAAATTTAGGACGTCTAACTAAAAGATGTAGGGAATTTGGTAAGACTTTTAAGTAAGAATCAATTAACTTGTTGTATGTCTCTTGGTTAGCTATCTTACTAGAATGCATTTCTCCCCATGGACCAACAAGACCACATTCTACTGCAGTGATCATTTTTTCATATTTAAGAAATAAAGGCTTTAAGGATTCTATATGCTTTTCCATCATAGGTATTTCAGGTTCCATATCCTTAGATCCATTAAAGTTTGGATCATAAGCAAATCTTACAATCACACAAGAGGATGCTTCATCTATTTTATGAAACATTTCATCTAAATCATTTAGCATTGCAGGAGTAAAAGCTATATCTTTAGATCCATTCACCTTACCACTAAATATAGAAACGTCAATTCTTAAATGTAAAAGTGCATTATATTTCAAGTGATTATTACTTATATTAGAAACTCCATCAGTCCTACATTTGATATAGACTGGCTCATAAAACCCACAATCCGGATTAGAAAATTCATCTATGGATTCCTTATAGGTAATCATTTCATTAGAACCTATATTCTCCATGATGAATGAAATTGTCTCTTCTATTTGTTGTTCATTAGTAATAGTAGGTGTTCCATCTTTTTTTTGGGCACCGTAAGAGCCAAAGAATGCATGGCAACCTCCTCTTATAACAAACTCATT
Organism: Anaeroplasma bactoclasticum; assembly: GCA_023663825.1. Lineage (GTDB taxonomy): Bacteria > Bacillota_I > Bacilli_A > Acholeplasmatales > Anaeroplasmataceae > Pelethenecus > Pelethenecus bactoclasticus_A. Next base: position 2,689 of record JAMPGQ010000090.1, on the reverse strand, counting down.
GTAGGTACTAGGAAGTTTAGAAAGATTTTTTTCATAATTCTTTTTATTTAAAATGCCATCATATTCTCCATAAATAGATAAAACCTTTAAATCTGTTTTAGATAAATCTTCTAAAGAGTAAGCAGCAAGTAAAATCAATCCTGTATACTCCTTATTATGCTTGGCAATATATGATGCAGCCATAGATCCACCTAAGGAATGCCCTGCCATATACCAATTTTCTACTTCAAATTTCTTTTGAATTCCATCAGCAGCATCTTTATTTAAAACAGCTAATCGAAATGGCATCTCGCATAAAATACATAAAATACCTTCATTAGCTAGACTTTTTAATAAAGGTGCATATGCGATAGCGTCCACTTTTCCACCTGGATAAAATATAATTCCAGTATCATATGTCTTTGGTTCAAAAACATAATAGTCCTTTTGATGATAAACTTCTACTGTATCACTTGTTTTTAATTCTTCTTTGGCATAAGAATTGGCTGAATAATAAATATTTACATAAATCGTTAGACCAATAAAAACAGCTAAGATAACTCCTAAAATACTTCCTAAAATAATCCATAGCTTTTTATGATGTTTAAAAGTTTTGCTTACTTGTTTGGCTTTTCTTTTAGCATTCTTTTTTCTTTTCAAATTCTGTGCCATTACTAACAGCTCCTATATCACCTTTATTATACTCCAATTTCCGATAAGTTTTAATAACCAAAAATATATTTATCACTAAAATTATGGTTTCTGTGATCCCCATCGTATACCAAATAGCTTGAAAGCCAAAGACTATAGGCAAGAAATATAATAAGAAACAAGATATTATGAAGCCTCTAGATATAGACACTATAAAGGCATAGTTGGCTTTCAAAATAGATTGCAGATAATACGTTGTAAATACATTAAAGCATAAAAACATAAAGCTTAAAAAATATTTTCTTTCAATGGAATTACAAAGCTTTAAAATTAAAGAATCCTTTTCTACATTTAAAAATATAGAGAGTACTTCTTTAGGAAAAAGTTCTAAGAACAATACAGCTATAAAAGAAATAATGATACAAGAAATAATTCCATATTTCAAAAACTTTTTTACACGTGAAATTTTACCAGCACCATAATTTTCAGAAAGTAAAGGTTGGCTGGCTTGTCCTACAGCATAGCCTAAGGATTGTACTAAAGCAACAATATTACAAATCACTCCATAAATTGCAAGTATTGCTGTCTCTTCTTCTCCTTCTGTATAAGTGACAATCTGATTATTAAATAAGATGACCAATACTCCCATCGCAATATCTAACACGAAGGAAGGTATTCCAACCTTCACAATCAGGAATAAATTCCTTTTGAATTTCTTTATTTTTACAAATTTTATCTGTCTTTTTTTAGAAAAGAAATGGGTACATATTATAGCAAAGCTAACAAACTGACCAATCATAGTAGCAAGCCCTGCACCACGAATTCCCATCTTACAACCAAAGACTAAACTGATATCTAAAATGATATTTGTAATGCCACCACAAATTACTGCTAAAGTAGCTCTCATAGGAGCATTATCGTTTCTTAAGAAACATGTAAAAAACTGCCCTAAAAGAAATACTGGTAAAGATATTTTCATCCAAAAGGTATATTTCTTAGCATAGGCAAATATAGTAGCATCACTCGCACCAAAAAATCTTAATAAGGGATTTTCAAAGCAGTTAATCAAAATCCACAATATTCCTGTAATACAAATAGCACCAATAAAAGCTAGGGTATAATAAACATTGCCTTCTTCCATCTCATTTCTACCTCTTCGTTCTACCATTAGTGTTGCTCCACCAATACCAAAGAGCAATCCACAACTAAAAATAATTGTCCAAAGGGGCATCACTACTGCAAGGGCAGCTCCACCAACCTCTCCTTCATACTGTCCAACACATAAGGCATCTACTAATGAATAAATACTCATTACAATAGCACTTCCAAAGGAAGCTAATAAGTATTTAGAAAATAATTTTATAGGTTTATCTTCTGTAATAGACATAAAAATACCTCCATAAGAAAAGAAAAAGGTCGAATAAAATTCTAGGCGCACCTAGCATCTTATCCAACCTTTGTAATTACGATTACAAGTCCTCCGATGACTATGTCTATTATAGCATAGATTAAACTTCAGTCAATACTAATCTTTTATCTAAAAATCGATTTTCTATGAAGAAAGCTATTTTATAATTCTTTAATGGTAATGTTTCCTGTCATTATGTCAACAAAATTTATTGTGAATTTTTCTACATATGTATTTACCTTTGCCTCTACACATAAAAATCTTGGATATATTCCTATAATTTTAGAAGGCGCATCCAAAATTTTATTTCTTTTATTATGAATAGAAACATGAATTAAATTTGAAGATTTATAAACTGCTTCTAATTTTTCTTTAATTGTATTAAATTGCAAGTTGGCTATTGTTGTTTGCATGACGTTCTCCTTTTTGATTTATCATTGATAGGCTAATTTTTCAACTTAATTATACCATTTTTTAAAGTTGAATGTAAGTAAAAAAATTATTCTTCACATAATTTTGTTGATAAGTATCTGTCACCCGAATCAGGTAAAATGGCTACTATTTTTTGGTTGGGAAAATTTTTAGATAGCTTATATGCCCGTATTTGGGATTTAACTACCCAAAATTTAGGCTAGACATAATATTTTTGAC
>JAMPGQ010000008.1 GCA_023663825.1 Anaeroplasma bactoclasticum | reverse complement strand
CAACTTATTTCTCGGGTTTTTCTTTTATTAAACTGGCAAACTTGGGTTGTATCATAAATAGGGTCTTTTTGGAATAATTAAATGATATTTTTTAAAGAAAAAATGTTGAATTTCTTTTATACTTTTATTTTTAAATTTACTAATAAATAAAATATATCAAATTAAAAACGGAAGATTTAACTTTTTTTAAAAGTTTTAATTCTCTTCCGTTTTTCTTTATTGCAGGATTTTTTTATCATCTTGTTTATATTTTTATATTTCTATTTTAAAACCCAATGTCCTGTTTTATCAGAACCAATACGTTCTATTCTTCTTTTCTCTTTTAAAGATTTGATTGCTCTTTCAATTGTTCTTGTAGAAACTTCACATTGACTAGCTAGATCTTTAGCTGTAATTCTATTATTTTTTTGAATTACAGAAAGAACCACTTGTTCCATATCCGTTAAATTTACACCGACATTTACACCGACATTTACACCGACATTCTCTTGTTTGATTTGTTTAGATTTATAATCAATATGTAAAAATCTATTTCTTAGTTCATTTTTCTTCCCCAACATCAAATTTTCAAAAAACAAAATTAAGTATTGCTTTGTAGCATGAATTCCTTTAGATAAATCATTATAATTGGCACGAACTAGTGCATTTCTAAAATACCAAGAATTATCAGCAAATGCATCATTACCAACCTTGTATCCAAGTGTATTCAAATACTTGATAAGGAAGATAGCTGTAGTTCTTGTATTACCTTCGCCGAAAGGATGTATTTGCCAAATATTTGAAACAAATTCTACAAGATGATGAATAATGCTATCTATAGATAAATTTTCATAAGAAAAAGATTTTTCTGTTTTGAAATCATAATCCAGTGTAGATATAATATTGTTATAAGAAGAATATATTACCGTTTCCCCATTTAATATCCATTCTTTTTTGGAAATATTATAATCTCTAATTTTACCAGCATGAGGGAAAATACCTTCAAATAATCTTTTATGAATAGATAATAATTCAGTTGGTGAAAACTGAAATGCTTTTTCACCTAATATTTTCGCAATACGAACTGAAACCTTATCTGCTTCTTCTGTTTCATTTTCAATATCTTTCCGTTCTGTTCTTGTTTCATAATAGGCGTTAATTCTATTTTGAACAGATTCAATACTAATTTTACCTTCAATATGTTCTTTAGCAGTTTGAAGAAGATATTCAGATGTAGAAAGCTTATCAACATCCTGTAAGCCAATAGCTGTTTTCCAAATAAGACTTTTTTCTTTTTGATCTGGTTCACCCTGAATAATATATTCGGTTAGTTCTTTTTCCCAATGCTTTTCCATCTGATATCACCTTCTTTATATTTGTTATTATACCATTTCTCATAGAATATTGGAATGAAAAATTATGGTGAAATAATGATAATTTAATTACACACTATCTCAATCCACAAGCTATAATTATTGTTTAGAAGCTAGATATAAAAGTCTAATTATTCATAATGTGTCCACATTCGAATAACTTTAATGGTATTCTCCTTTTCATAGACTTGATAAACCAAACGATGTTGAACATTTATTCTTCTTGAATATGTATTATTTACGTTAATCAGTTTCTCATAAGATGGTGGTGTTGAAAAAGGATTGTTTTCAATCAATGTTAAAAGTGCTCTAACTTTTTTTAATAGAACTGGATTTGATTTGATTTTTTCAAAGTCTTTGATAGCTTGCTTTGTAAAAACTATTTCCATTCCAATTTCTCACACTCTTCTAATGGTGTGTTTGCCCCCTCTATGATACTTTCATACATTCCTGGTATGCCTGATAGGTATAATGTTTCTAGAAGTGAATTATAATCTTCTTCACTTAGCATAATTACATTACCATCTTTAGTATTAATATTAATAACATTATTATATTTAATACAAGAAGCTGCCAATTTAAATAATTCAGATCTTGCAGATGTAATATTTGTATTTTGCATCAAAATCACCTCTTCTATGTCCATTATAACGTACATTATATTATATGTCAATGCAATTTATAAAATTCATTTCCATAGTTATTTATTTTAAGGAATCAAAAATACTAAATTTTTTGAAGTCATAACCAGAAACCGAATGATAAATTCACATTAATTCTTCTGGGTTTTCTAATAGGTCTTCTATATTACATCCTAGAGCCCTAGATAGTTTATATAATGTATGTACTTGAGCTTTATCTATATCATTAACTCTCTGTTCATATAACTGAATAGAACGTAATGAAACATCTGATACTTTTGATAATTCATTTTGAGAAAGACCACTTGCTTCTCTAATTTTTTTTAAGTTCGTATCTAATAGTACGTTATTAATTTTTTGGTTCAACGCATCAATAAATTGTGATATATCCATTTCATGATATATTTTATACATTGATAAAATATTTATTAATGGGACTCTTTCAAATATATCTTTAAATCTTTTGGATGTCTTAAACTGATATTGGACCAGTGCCCATCCTGCCCAATACTCTGGAGTTCTAAAAGTAGGAGGAATGTAACTAGGATAGGATTCATCAGGAAATACTCTTTCTATAATTGACTTGACAAGTTCTTCACCAGATTTTCCTGCAACATAAGTTGGATTACAGCGCTCATATTGTTCTGCTATGCCAGTTTGTACAAAAATCTTAGAGAAGAAAACAGGATCCATCTTACAAACATTTATTGCATAATCAAAGGCATTAGCTAGATTTACCATTGCATCATTTAGATATAATTCTTTGTATTCTTTCATCATCATTTTTCATTTCCTCTCTTAAAATATCCAATATAAAGATATCCTCAAAAATGTTATATTTGTTTTTAATGTCGTTTCTATAACTTTGACGAGCATTTAAATCTCTAGTATGAAATTTTGTGTAATATATTTCTTTTGCAGCAGGTTCGGCATCAACAAAAGATAAGTTTGAAAAAGCTTTATTAGACACTAAAACAACTTGTAAACCAAGTTTTCCAAGATATAATGCTTCATTTAATCTTTTAAGAGGTAAATTATTAGATATAAATGCCTGTGCGTAGGAAAAGTATGAATCGTCTGCTCTATAGCCTATAATTACATCAAACTCACTTGTATCAATTAAAAAATTTTCCAAGATATAGTTTTTAGCATGAATAGAAATCTCATTTTCTATATTAAAATCTCTATTCTTTAGTAATAAAGCAAGCCAGTTCAATATAGAATAATTTCCATCAGTTAAATCTAATATTTTCAAAGATCCAATATTCAATTCATATTGATTCACAAATCCATTATTATTTTCTTTACAAGCCCATTCCTTAGCAATTTCAATATTCTCTGTACAATAAAAGCCCCGTCCATAATCATTATTATGTTTTCCCAAGGAAAGTTGTGGATTACGAATAATATGATTAGACCCATGATATAATTTCATACTGCTCATCTCCTCTTCATCTATATCGTTGCAACGATACACTTGTATTATATGCTAAAATATCAAAAAGTTCAACTATTTCATTACAATTATTTTTTGAACCCAAAATAGATTAAGAGCCTTACCTATTTTTTAGTAAGGCTCTTACTACTTTTATCGTTTTCCTTTATAATTTGGATTATTTGGGTTGATTCTTTATTACCTAACCATTCTTCAAATAAATCCATTTTAATACCTCCAGTTTTTAATAATCGCATTAAAAAGTCACTATTGTTTAATCTTTTAATTTTATTAAACATTTTTCTTTTAAAAATTGTTTAATATCATTATTCTTTTCTTCATAATAGTCAATTAGAAGTTTTTTATATTCACTAACAAGCTCTGCAGGAATTACAATTAGACCATAACCTCTACTAATCATATAGTGATTAGCAAATAAAACTGCAGTTCTCTTATTTCCATCTAAAAAGATTTGATTTTTCATAATATATAGTAAAAGCTCTATCGTTGTATCAATCACATCATTAGAAGAATTGATTATCTCATGAATCCTTTCTTTAACTCTTGTCTCAAAGGGAATTGGAGGAATGTAAGTAGATCCTCCTATGGATACGGGAATACTTCTAACCTTTCCAGCAGAATATGAAAAACCATCTTCAACTATAGAGTTAATTTGGCATAGCACAGCGAAATTACTAGGATATGTAATAACTCCTTCATTCATTATAAATTCCCAAGCTCTTTTTAAATTAATAACTTTAGCTATATCGTTTGCAGTCATATCCTTTACAATTCCACCATTAACAATAGTCTCAGTGTCTGAATATGTAGTGGCAACGCCTTCAAGTATGGATTGCTTATATATTGAATCAACTAGATTTCTTCTAGCTAAATCCAAATTTAATTTAACATCATCTGTCAATTCAAGATTAACAAATTCTAAAGATCCTAGTTCTTTATTGATTTCTCTTAATCTTTTTTTATATTGCTTAGCTAAATTATTATTTTCTAATATTACATTATGTAACTCTTCACTATATTCACCAGCATATTTCGTTTGACTCATACCATTATCTCTATAATGAACATAGATATACTTCTTCTCATTATTCCTTCTAATTTCTATAGAACCATATATCATTTTATTTAGTCTAGATGTTAAAACTTCTTTTTCATGTAATAATTCTGTTATAGACATTTGCATATAATTGTCCTCCTATGTGAAACTTTTTTTAATTTTTGTTTCACATATATTATACCACAAAAAAAATAAAATGTGAAACTTTTTTGATTTTTGTTTCACATTATGAATGGATAATTAAGAAAGACTTATCATTTTATATATGACAGGCTAATTCTTTATTAAAATCCATCAGAATTAATAAAATTTGATTCATCTAACCATTGTTCTTTTTCATTTTTTATGGTAAGTAACATCCTCTCATAAGCTTTTTTATCTACTAAGCCTTGATCTAACATTATCCTATAAAACTTTTTTAAGCTAGAAATCATATTTGTAAATGAATACTTAGAAGCCCACATTAGTTTTTCTAAACCCCAATAGGAAAGGAAATAATCAATCTTGTCCATTCCATCTGCCATATCAACAATATCAGAGTGAAGCTAATATACATTAATGTATAAATCTACATTATCTAGATGCCTCTCTATTGTCTTTTTTGATAAGCCTTCCTCTTCTAATTTTCTTTGAAAAATAGCTAAGTTTTTTTCGTTTTCTTTCGTTTTTTCTTCTGCAAGTAATAAATCAAAATCTATCATTTGTTCTGCTCCTTCCTTGTTTGAATTGGTGTTTTACCTTTATTGGTAATCATATTTGTATTATTATAAGTCTGAATTGCAACAGATGCTAAAAAGAAAGCCTCCATTTCATCTTCAGGCTCTAATTCTGAAATAAGATAAGTTATTGCATTTTCTGTAGTTTCTCCTAATAAAACTTTTGAAAAAAATGTCTTAGTAATCAACACAATAATGTAATCATCATCTATTCTTTTTTTCAATTCATTGATTAGAACTTGATAATATTGATTTGTTAAATACCCATTCTCATAATAGAAATCTATCTGTTCAACAGTTGGAATAAATCGTTTTTTCCCTTCCTGCTCTAATCTAAGCTCCTCAATTCCATAGCTACAAGCTGACATTGAAATATATTCATTATCTTGCTTATAAAATAAAGGAACAAAGTGTATAAGTTCATCAATTGAGGCAGAAACATCACTCGTGTATCTAACTTTTTTGTTTAATTTTAACAAGTCCATTAAATCTTGAATTGTAAAAATACCATAAAAATCGCCAGCAAATAACATACACCTAAAAAGCCATTGAAATTTCTTATGGTTCACATAAAACTCTTTCGTAATTATCTTTCGAATAGAAATAGCCAAATCCTCTGGAACAATCATATAAGCAGCATCTTGATAAACAATCCCATATCTTCTTAGCATCATTAATTGGTCTAGATTTCCCTCAGTAATAAAGATTTTTTCTCTTAAAGCTCTTTTCAATAAACTATGACATTTTTCATCTAATAGATTTAATACAAAATGCAAAACGCCTTCTTCTTTTAACAAAGCTTCTATTCTATCAACTAAATCATGCTTTTTCAGCTTGGAAATACCACTTTGTCTTAAGGTATTTGCTAAGTCCTTAAGCTTATCTTTAGTTTCATTTAGTAAAGCATCTTGTAATTTCATCAATCAATCCCCAAAAGTATTTGAATCGCATCTTTTAAATCCTGACTAAACCCATCTAGATCCTCTAGAGTAATTACATTATCCTTGAGTAATATGGCAATATTATATTTCATTGTAGATCGTCTCATATCAATTTGCACTCCAGGATGACGTTTATCTTTATTTATCCTTTTTTCAAGGTCCCAAAAATTTCTTGAAGCAGGATTTTGACGACTTAATATTGCTATATATTCTTTATTCAACCTAGCCATATGGTCTTCCTGCCATTGAATAATTTTCTTTCTGAATAACTTCCAATCACTTTCTATACATGTTCTACTAGAATCCATCATACTATTTATACCTCCTATACTATTCCTCATCATCTAAATAAAATTCAAAATACCCATAATAAACCTGGCTTAATATATCATACACTAACTCATCACCTATAGACAAAGATTCATATTGTCTTCTATAGCCTTCATTATTTGAAGCTTTGCTTATATCTTCACATAGCATTTGAGATATGTCTTCAATTCTTTTTATATGAGATCTTGTCATATTCCCCATATCATAATCTAGCAATAATTCATTTAAAAGGGTTAACCCTACTTCACTTAAAGCTGAATATTCTTTCGTTGTCTTTCTAAGTGTTGTATAAATATTTATTGCTTTATCCACCCTAAAATTAATGCCTCTAAAGCACTTTTCAATTTGATTAATGTATTTTTCTGAGTCTATTTTTGATTTGCATAAGGTATTATTTAAATATTTTATGACATCCTCATTAGCATCACATATTTCTAAAAGAAGAGTCAATAGTTCTTCTTTTCCCATAGCTTTTAATTTTTTTATTACTGATTCCTTTAACATAACTACCTCCATTAATCCTTATGCTTTGATGCTGTCTTGCACAAATATTGCTCAACATTTAAATACTGAATTTCATCAATAAGCTTATTCTCTCCACGATAAAGCACATATTTACCTATAATTTTTCCAAATCGTTTTTCTACAAGCTCACATTTCACATTATCTTTTAAATGACGGGTTTGGTTTTCAAAAATTTCTTTACTATGCTTTATTTCAAAAATGCGACATGTATTTTGTTCTTTATTATAAATTATCATATCGTATTCTCCACCCTGATCAAATTTAAACTTAAATACTTCCTCATTACGGGAAGCTGATTTACAGTTTTCTAACAATACAATATCTTCAAGCATTCTTCCTTTTACATCAGTTAAAATTTTTTCGATAATATATTCTTTATCAAATTCTGATATAGTTTGAAAATACTCATCTTGCATTAATGAATAAACTAGAGCTTTAGAAATAGCATAACGCATTCCAGGCTGAGTTATAATATAAATTTCAGCTTGACCACGGCCTTCATAGCGTTCAGTAGTTTTAACAAGAAGATCTAATTGAAGCAAGTATTTTTTTATCTTATCCACATGCTCCTGAGTAATTGAAATTGTGGTTTCACTTTTTTCCTTCACATCAATAATAGACTTTAATCTCTCTATAACCTTGTCTTCATCTATATCGTAAAGAATAGTAGCTCTTGATTCTGGAAAATCATGTAATAATAATTCTCTACTAGAACCAAGGTCATGCGATTTAAAATTTTCTGTTACAACTCGAAGCAAAAATTGATGGCTCATACTTTCAACTATTCTATTGATAACATTAGTTAGCTCGCCTTTGTCATATAACTCACGAAGTTGATTAAAATATTCTCCAAACTGATCATATTTAAGAGTATTTTGGATATTACGACTAATAGCAGTATCGATATATTTTCTTGTGCTTTCATCATCGCGAAAGGATACATCATCAAATGTAGCATCCGGATCATCAAAATTCATATTTTCAATTTTGAGAGTTCCGCCATATTCTATGTAGCAATCAATTGAATTAATATTTAAAAGCCTTGAAAACTCTTTGAAAGGAATATAGGATGTGTGAATCATAAGACTTCTATCATAAAGTTCATTTCTATTTGCCATAGCAAAACCTAAAGAATCCGTACCTGAAACAATAATTTTCATCCCCATCATACTAAAAACATCTGAAAGAATAGCTGCAGTGTTAATAAAATCATGCATCAGCGTGATTTCATCAATAAACACATATTTGTATCCGTTATGTAATAATACATTTAAATCTTTAGTTAAATTTGACATATTATCAGTTGCTTGGATTTTGATATATGCAGTTTGTTCCATTGGAAGCTCTGCAATCATTTGAAACAATAAAGTTGTTTTCCCCGTCCTACGAAGACCATATAATATGCATATCTTACCTGCATATTCTTCTTTAACAAATCTTTCTAGCAAATTAAAGCAATCTCTTTTTTTATATTTAGATACCGTTTCAGAAAATGCTTGAATACCTACACCAATAATAACATTCGTTTTGTATATAGTATTTTCTAAAGTGGACATATTAAAAGAACTGCTTTTCCCATATTCTTCTAGTTTTTTGTAAATTGCATAATATTTAGCAGTTTTTATTTTCTCATCTTTGTTTTCATAATTTTGATAATTTCTGGTCGACATACCAAGATATTTTGCACAATCAATTTGATTTAAACCTTTTAAAATCCTTAGTTCTTTTAAAGTCATAAGTATCGCCTCACTTATTATACATAGTATAACACAAATACCTTGAAATATCAATCTGCATCAATATTTTTTCGTTTTTTCTTCGTCTTTTGTTCGTGTTTTTTTCATATTTTTATATTGTATCGAAAACATATGAAACATTTTTTAATTCAAATCAATTTGATTTTTAAATTTATACCATAGATGCACATCATATTTTCTTTTCCCTGTGCTCTTAACAACCACTTCTTTTACTAATTTGTTAATTAGTTTATCAATTTCAATACCTTCTAAACACTCTCCTAATGAATGAAGGATAGTTTTTTCTTGATTGTTGATTTCTAATGTAAACTGTTCTTTCTTAAAAATCAATTGTTTCATATTATCTAGAAATGTAGCCTCACTAATTTTGTTATTCGCATAACGTTCAAACTCTTTTCTTATTTCTAATTCTACTTTTTTTATTTCTTCTTTTAATTTAGAAATTTTTGTATGCTTATGCTTTTTAATATCCTTATTTTGAATTGAGATGAGTTGCTTTGAGATATCTTCTTTGAAAATATTCGTTAAATCCTGCAAATAAATTCTTGTCCTACATTTAGGGCAACAATAGAGATAATCATTCATCGTTTGAGAATAAATATATCTCATTTGTTTAGAACAATGTCCACATTGAATCATATCTAAGAAAGGGCTACAATATACTTTTTCTTTTTTCTTAGGTCTCTTTGAGCTTATTTCTTGAACCTTTTGAAATATGCTTGCATCAATAATGACTGGTAATCCATTTTCTATAATATCAGGATTAGGATTTAAAATTCTTTTTCCTTTTACATAAATGTATTTTCGATTGATAATTTTACCAGTATAGCTTTCATTTGTTAAAATCTTATAGATGGAGCAATCTCGCCAGACAGATTTAGTATTTTTTAAACCTGATTTATCATTATATTGTTTATAGCGATACTCTCCAGGGGAAATAACATTCTCTTTATTTAATAGCTCAGCAATTTGCTTAGTTGTAAGCCCTTGAATATATAAGTCATATATTCTTTTTACAGTCTTAGCTGGTTTTTCATCAATAATTAGCTTTTGGTTTTCATCTAAGGTTAATCCGTAGAAAGCACCTAATTTAGAATTTAGAAGTGTAGTTCTTGCTTTAAAGTCAAAGGTTGTTTTAACTTTTCTTTTTATATCCTTTAAATACATTTCATTAAAGATATTTTTAAAGACAGCAAATTCATCCATAATACCTTGATTATCATAATTGTCATCAATAGCAATAAACCTTATATCGTTAATTAAAAAGGTTTCCTCTAGGTATTTGCCTACTTCTAAATGATTTCTTCCAAAGCGAGATAAATCTTTTACGATTATCGTATTGATGATGCCATCTTCAATATCTTGCATTAGTTTTTTAAATGCTGGACGATCAAAGCTTTTACCACTATATTCAATATCCTTATAGATTTTTGTAATAGAAAAATGCTTTAGATTACAATATTGCGTAATTCCCTCGATTTGATGTTTGATAGATATGTTTAAGTCTAAGTTATCACTTCTACTAATTCTTGCATAAATTCCTACTTTGCTTGTCATAACATTACTTTAACACTCCAAGTCCATAATATTCAATCAATATAGTTTTCTCTTTATTTCCTTCTTCATTCTTTTCATAAATACGAATGGATTTTACTATATTTTTAAGAAGCTGTTGTTCAAATAATTGATTTGCATCTATATTTAATAGAAAGCTTAATTGTTGCTTACTTACTATTTCATAAGTATATGGTTTGATATTCTCAATTTTTGTTTTCAAGATTTTAGATTGACTGGATATTTCATCATATTCTTTTTTATAGTCCTTCATCAAAGACTGGTAAGCATCATCGGGTAATATTCCTAAAGCATAGGTGTCTAGCAGCTTTTTCATTAAATTGGTTAGGTATTTTAGACGCTGTTCATGTTTTGTATTTTTTTTTTGGTAAATAGCGATTTGATTGTTATTTTTTTGTTGATTTATCTGATTTAATTTAGTAATGAGTATTTCTTTAGGAACTATTGAAATAAAGCTTTGCAAATCCTTAAAATCATTTGAAATTAAATCTTGTAAAACTGTTAAGGGAATATAGTGTCCTCCACACCCCTTTGTTTCTTTAGCACAATAAAAATAATGCTGTTTACTTCTGGATTGTTGTCTAAGAATTATTTTTCTTCCACAATCTCCACAATAAATTAAATTAGAAAATTCCTTATGTTCTCCTCTTGAGGCTCTAAATTTAAAGCTTCTTATTTCTTGAACTGCATCAAACATTTCCTTGGATATAATTGCTGGAAAACGATTCTCTATTTTTAAAATTTTGGATGGATCATTAGGAACCAATTTCTTACTTCTAAAGGTTACTTTTCGTTTTTTAAAATTAATGAGTGTACCAACATAGATTTCGTTTGTAAGAATACTATCTAGCTTCCAGTAATCCCAAGCGTATTTCTTTGTCTCAGATATGGTTTCATATTTTTCTTTATTTACATTCTTTTTAATGTAGTTATAATAGCCTGGTATATAGACCTTATTCTTTTTCAAGGTATCAATAACTTCTTTAGCAGGGATTTTATTAGATATACTTTTAAAGATATATGAGATAATTTTAGCTGCTTCTTCATCAATTTCAAAATCTAAGGAATCTTTAGCCTTTACATAACCATATGGAGCAAAGCCTTGAATTAAGTTTCCTTGTTTGGCTTTTGTATTAAAGCTGAATTTTATCTTCTTTGAAATATCTTTAGCATACCATTCATTGATAATATTTTTAAAGGGACCAAAATCATTTTCACCCTCTAATGTATCTAAGGAATCATTGACCGCAACAAACCTGATGTTGTGTTCTGGAAAATATTTTTCTATGTAATAGCCACTATCTAGATAATTTCTTCCTAAACGAGATAAATCTTTGACTACGATACAGTTTAAATATCCCTTTTCAATATCAGAAATCATATCCTTAAATGCAGGTCTATCAAAGGATACTCCAGAAAATCCATCATCAATATAAACTTTATGTAAAAACCATCCTTGTCGTTTTACATAGTCGGTTAAGCTTTCTTTTTGGCTGGTGATCGAGTTAGATTCGGTTCCTTTGTTATCATCCTTAGAAAGACGACAATAAATACCGACGATTTGAATCTGATTTTTTTCTATCATCAACCTCTAGCGCCTCGTTTTCTTTTTCTATATTCAATATTTCGTTTTGACATTTTTTAATTAACTCCTTATCAATTAAATCTATGCATAAATAAGTTCTCTTTATATCTTTAATTAATAGTTATGCCATAAAGATTTATTTGAATCTTTATAGAAAGAGTTTCCTCCTTCTCTTGAATTTTTTCTTTCTATCTCATAAGGTATTACCAAACATAATTTATTTTTTCATTAAAATGTAAATTATGTTTTTTGAATTATATATTAATTTTGAATAGATAATTAGGGTGTTTTATGGTAAAATGATGCTGGTGATAAAAATGTATCAGACTTTAGATTTAATAAACCTAGTAGATAAGTTAAGATTAAACAATTTAACAGAAAATGAATGGCTAGAATTTAAATCCAACTATTTATCTGCTGAAAATATGGCTAAGGACATTTCTGCCTTATCAAATAGTGCAGCTTTATTTGGTCGTCCTTTTGCTTATTTAATTTTTGGAATTGAAGATAGCACTCATAATGTTATTGGTACTTCATACAACTATCGTAAAGAGAAAAAAGGAAATGAGGAGTTGGAACCATGGCTAAATAGAGTTATTGAGCCTGATATCAACTTTAAATTCTATGAATTTGATTATTCTGATTTTAAGAAAGTATTATTAATTGAGATACCTGCTGCTTATAAGATGCCTACTCGTTTTTCTGGAGAAAATTATATTAGAATTGGTAGTTCTACTAAGAATATAAAGGGATATCCGGAACGTGAACGTGATTTATGGAAAACATTTAATGATTTTCACTTTGAAAACTTAACTTCTAAAATTCAAACTCTTAATTTCTCTTATTTAAAGAATAAACTTGCAAGTGTTCATAAAGAATTTAACCAAAATTCTTTAAATAAATTAAGACTACTAACGAATGAGGATAAATTTAATAATTTGGCCTTATTAGTTAGTGATGAAAACCCTTATATTGTAAAATTTGCATATTACAAGAATTCTAAATTAGATTTTAGAGTAAAGAAAGAATTTAGTGGTTCTTGGTTAAAAATTCTAGATGATGTTTTGGATCAAGTAAACTTGTATAATGATGTAAGTGCCAGACTTTTACCCGGACAGGTTCAAAGAACAGAGGTTCTATCCTATCCAGAGCCATCTCTTCGTGAAATGATTATTAATGCTTTTATGCATTTAGATATAGATGCTCCATCTAATATTAAAATTGAATTCTTCCCTGACAGAGTAGATATTGGTTCACCAGGTTCTTTGTATAGAACCACATTAGAAGCTGTTTTAAGTGGAAGACAATCTCTTAGAAATCCTAATTTAGTTTATTTGTTTAGTCAATTGGGTTATATAGAAAACTATGCCACAGGCTTTGAAAAAACAAATCTTGCGTATGCGCCTTATGAACAAAAACCTGAATATATTCCTTTTGATCACTTCTTTTTAGTTAAGCTCCCTAATGTAAATTATTATCTATTCGATCAAGAAGAAACTAATAATTCTATTCATCATAACAAGAATATAATGGAGTTAACTGAACAAGAACAAATTATTGTTGATTATATTAAGCAATATGGTTCAATTAGAAGAATTGTTGTTGAGGATATATTAGAGATTAAAAACACAAGAGCAAAAGAAATTATAAATTCATTACTCAACAAGCAAATAATAAAGTCAATTGGTTCTGGTCCTTCTATTAAATATGTTTTAAAATAACATACTTTATTGGTCGCTATCGGTCGCTATCGGTCGCTTTTTTCGCACTCAAGGTTATTCTTGGGTGCTTTTTGATTAATCTTATCATAAAACTAAAGACTTATATTTCAAAATATAATTCCAAGTATAGTATTAGAGTGTCTCCAAAAAATTTTGGCTTTGAAAACAATATCAAATCAATACCTTTATATGCTGTACTTTGTATTAAGGAGTAGCAATAGTCTCTAAAATATTATCTTTAAAGTTTGAAATAATATATTTAACTATTTTACTATATCTATGTTACTTAGATTGCAATTAAATTGCAAAGTTTTATGTGTTTACAACGTGGTTGAATTTTTCTATTAAAAAATTATCTTTTGTAATGTTTAATATTTTATAAACATAATAAAAAATTTCATCTCACAATGAAGCAGTTTTAGAAAGACGACAATAGATACACAACATTATGCGTTTCTATTAAATTCTGGTGGTGGTTCAGTTCTAGATTCATCTATATTTATATCCTCCTGTTCAAAAAGATACTCCATTATTTTTTCTAGTAAGGTAGGCCCATTGCTTGAAAAGGTCCTTTCTACTTTATATTCAAATTTTTTAGGCATAAACTTTCTCCATTCTTGTACATAATTTTATGCAGGAGAAAGTTTGTCCTATGTTTTAAACCTCACCTAGTTTTGCGTATTTACAAACCACATCTTCTTTTTCAATTATTAATTTGTGCATTGTGTTGACGTTGTGTATATAATATGCTAAAATAAACATAAAATAATACGAGGAGGTTAAATTATGCAAGAAAGTACAAATATAAATATCCGTATGGATAAGGATGTTAAAATTGCTGCAGAAAAGATTTTTAATGAACTTGGTTTAAATATGACAACTGCAATCAATATATTTTTAAGAAAATCTATTCAAGAACAAGGAATCCCTTTTGATGTAAAACTAAATATTCCAAATGAAACTACGCTAAAAGCAATTGAGGAAGGTGAATCTTTAACTTCTGCATCCTATAGCAATATATCTGACTTAAAGAAGGCTCTAGGTGTATGAAATATAAGATTCAATTTACCACTCAATTTCAAAAGGATATAAAGAAGGCTAAGAAACAGGGAAAGGATTTAGATAAGCTGTTTTCTATTATTGAAATGCTATCTAATGGTGAAACTCTTCCTCCTAAATATAAGGACCATAACTTAAGTGGTACTTATAGTGGTGTTAGAGAGTACCATAATGAACCTGATCGGCTTTTAATTTATTCCATCAAGGATGATGTTCTTATTTTAGTATTAAATAGAGTTGGTAGTCATTCTGATCTTTTCAAATGAGGGTTCTCCCTCATTTTTATTTGGTATAAAACCGCAAATTCAATTTGCATAAATGAGCGTGTTAGTATGCGTTAGAGGAACTATTAGAGGGGCTATTAGTATACAATGTCATTAACTAAAGAAAAAAGGAAATAAAAAAAGCTTACAAAGAAAATCAAAATAAGCTTTTTCAATAAGTAAATTGAGATTTTTAGCAGAACAAAAAAATAGAAGTGATTATTTTTACACTACTAATATGAATATCTATAGGAGCGTCAAGAGACGTTTTTTACATTTGTTCTTTCACTTCTTGATTGTCTTTGACCATTTCTACTCCCATTACTCATACACTACTCCTTAAATAAATCAAAATATTTTAAAGTTGGAATAGCTCCATATTTTCCCAATAAATAGTTCTTTTCGTAATTTTCGTCTTTTCTAATCTTCACACCATCTTCATCCACAAAGTCAGCCAAAGAATATAGTTGAGAGATTCCATTAGACTGTTTTTCAGTAAACCAAATTTCATCTCTTCTTAAAAGATTTGCGTTTAGTTGCCATGAATCATGTGTAGTGAATATTAACTGAGCATTATTAGGATTCAATTCTTTATTCAAAAAGGTTTGAGTAAATACTCTCACTAATAGTGGGTGAAGTTTTGCATTTAATTCATCTATTACTAATATTCCACCTGCTGACAATACTGCTTCAACCCAAGGATATAATGCAAACATTTTTAAAGTACCGGCTGATTCATATTGAAAAGGAATAGAAGCAAATCCATTACCATCTACCATTTTATGAATCGCAAATATTTTAAATTGATTATCTTCTTCTTTTTCTCCTTTTATTGTATCAACTTTGAAATCGATAATAGATTCATCAAAAGAAGATAAATATTTTAAAACTTTTCTTTGAACATCTTCATCTTCCGCAAAGCCTTCAGGAACTAAGCTTGATAAAAAGAAGTTTTCGACAGGTTGACCAAAATTAGCAAACTCATTCTTCATATACCAGTCTCTAACAAATTTTAGTTTTTCAACTTTAAGTTTTGCGCCCAAAGAAACTAAAAGTGTTTCCTTTTCTAAAGCTATCATTAAGTTATCTTTTACTTTATTAGTGAATCCTGTTAAATCTAGTTCTTCTATATTTCTATTTCTATAAAATATTCTAGATGCTTCCTTAGAAGTTTTTGATTTCACATTCAACCATTCTTCTACAACCCCAACTGTATCAATAGAAAAACCATAATTATATGTTTTTTCTTTTAAATCAGAAGAGTCTATAAAGTATACTTCAAAAACAGATTCAGCATCTTTAGTATTATTATCAAAAAGAAATGGGGTGGGTCTTACAAAGCCATCTTTATCTTTTTTTGATGTATCTCCCCCATAATTCAAAGAATCTCTCACATACTCATGCATATATCTAAATGCTTCTATTACATTAGATTTACCGGAGGCATTTGCGCCAAATATAGCAGCGATAGGTAATACTTGCTCTCCACCTGCTTTAATGATGTGTTTATCATATTCGCTTATTTTAGTGGCAGTTAAATCTAGAGTTGTATCATCTTTAAATGATTTATAATTTTTAAAATTAAATTGTAACAACATAATATCACCAGCACCTTTCTTTTATATTATATGCCAGAAAAACAAAAAATCAATATTTAATTGAGAATTTTCCTCATTTAAATGATATTTTTTAATATATTTTATTATTTTGTATCAGTTCTTACTATAGTGAAAGAACGATTTTAATTTACAAAAATTCAATTCTTTTAAAGATATTAAAAATTGTTGTTATAACGGAATCAATTATCAAAAAAATAATGGTCCTATGGAAAGAGTCAACAGATATGTCAAGACTATTTTTGTTATTTCCTTTGGTTCTATTAACTTTGATAGAATTAGATATAGAATCATATTCTCTATGAACCAAGATTCTCCTATTTTAGCTTGGAGAAAAACTAATCACAATAAAAACAATGTAAAGTTAGAGGCAAACATAACATTAAAAAATAATAAAATTTAACAAAAGGATGATATGGTTTTTAGGCACTTAAAAATGGTATGTCCATTTTAGTTGAACACACCACTTTATTTAGAGCCTCTTTTATGTTATTTTTTTCACCTTACTGGACAGTTTTTAATGTAAACGCAAGTATATAAAAAGAAAAAAAGTCATTCTTTATGACTTTTTTGATTTATTAAATTTTAAACTATTTCTTTTGCAAAGTTTTTAGATAATTTTTCACATAACTATTGTTATTTTATAATGCAAATTAATTTTCATTACTTGCTATATCTTTTCTGACATTCAATTTGTGATCAATAATGAATTTAGATAGAGTATTTCTATGAACTTTTAATTTTTTTGCTATTTTTACTTTTTTAATGCCCTTGCATAAAAGCTTTTCAATTATTTCTTCTTTACCAGTTAACTTGGTTATAGAGGATTTACGCCCTATAGGTCTCCCTAAAATGATACCATCTGCTCTTTTTTTAGCTAATGCTTCCTTTGTTCTTTGCGATATTAAATTTCTTTCAATTTCAGCAGAAAGACCAAAAGCAAAAGCTAATACTTTACTCTGAATATCATCACCTAATTTATAACCATCTTTAATTGTCAAAACAATACATTCTTTTTGCATGCAAATGTTTAAAATTTCCATTATCATAAATAAATTGCGTCCAAGTCTTGATAATTCTGCACAAATAATATAATCGCCCTTTTGAACTTTTTTCAAAAGCATTCCCAATGCTCTTTTTGAATAACTTTTAGTGCCTGAAATCGTTTCTTCAATCCAATCATCAACACTAAATCCATTATAATCGCAATAATTAATAATCTCAAAACGTTGATTCTCTACTGTTTGTTTATCAGTACTAACTCTAATATAACCAAATATCATATTTCCTCCTATTGTTTGAATATATTATACGAGCGTTTTTGTTGAGCAAGAAGCAAATATTTTAGCATTTGAATCTGAAGAAAACTGGATTCTTCTTAATCAAATTGAGCATTCAATAAAAAGGAAGATGGAACTCAATGGGATCAAACTGAAGAATTGGAATTTAAATATTTATCGAGGAGTGCTAACAGGTTACAACGAAGCATTTATAATAGATAAAAATACCTATATGAAAATAGTCAATCAAAATCCCTTATCTGCTGAAATTATACGACCGTTTATTGAACGGCCCGATTTTGATATAGTATGGACTTTTTTTGAGAAAAATGTTAAAATATAGCCATAAAATTAATGGTATTTATATTGTATATAAAATGGTCGATTTCTAAACTTTCATAGGATCGACTTTTTTTATATAATACTTTACATGGAGGATTTAATATTATGATATATGGATATGCTAGAGTTTCTACTCTTCTTCAAAAAATTGATAGACAAGTTGATGAGCTAATAAGATATGGAATTCAAGAAAAGGATATTTATATTGATCAAGTAAGCGGAAAAACATTTGAGCGTGAAAACTATAAAAAATTAGTAAAAAAACTGAAAAAAGAAGATTTATTAGTTATTAAGTCACTTGATAGATTAGGAAGAAATTATGATATGATTATAGAAGAATGGAAAAAACTAACTATAACAAAAGGAATAAATATATTGGTATTAGATATGCCCATTCTTGATACTAGAGGTAAAGAAAACGGATTAATAGGAAAATTTATAACTGATATTGTATTACAGGTATTATCCTTCGTTGCCGAAACTGAAAGAGTTAATATAAGTCAAAGAACCAAGGAAGGTCTTTTTGTTGCAAAACTAAAAGGAAAAAAATTAGGTAGACCCACAAAGTGTCTACCTAAAAATTCAGATGAAATATTTAATTTATATATTAATAAAAAGTTGACAGCTTTTGAAGCCTATACCTTTTTAAAAATATCAAGGGGAACTTTTTACAAACATTTAAAGAACTATCAAATAAAATATTAATTTTTAAAGATCTTTAAGCATATCAATAAAAGGCTTGTCCGCAGCAGCAAATGCCACATTTGATAACTCTTCTGCTTTTAACCACATATAATTCGTATGTTCTGTTAAAGTTAATTCGCCATCAATCAATTCACAAAGATAACCATACATAGTTATACTAAAAGGCACTTGAAGAAGTTTATATTCATGATAAACACTACCTACATATTTTATAGGCAGAATTGTTGCCTTTAGTTCTTCTTTTATTTCACGGACAATTGCTTTCTCCTTAAATTCATTGCGTTCAATCTTTCCTCCTGGAAATTCCCAAAAGCCTTCTAATGCTCGCCCTGTTCCTCTTTTACAGCAAAAGATTTCTTTTTTATTATTGAAAATAAATGCGCAAACAACTTCTATGTGTTTCATAATATCACTAACTTTCTATTGTATTGTGTGGAATCTCAAAATCAAAATAATAATCGTCACTTACTTTTTCATCTAATAAAACATCAAAAAGTAATGTCGGTACTTTGCATGGATTTCCTTGCTTATCAATTGTTTCTACAAAAGATTCTCTTGGATTCGTAAATTTTCCTGTACCAAAATAAGTGAATGGTAATGTTATGCCATCTTCCTCATCCATTTTTCTAACAAATAGGTGAACAATTTTCGTGTTTTTCAACTTTAAACCAACACTATTGTTCCAAGTGGTGTTATTCTCTGATTCCCACTGAAACTCATATGGAGACAAAAATTTATCTTTATAATTTGTGCGTTCTTGCTTTTCCTTATCTTTTTTTAACCCAACAAATAGATATGTTGTGCCATCGTTATCGAATTTAGTCCCTTTCATAAACATTAATCCATCTTGAAGCAATAAACGCATAATTTGTTCTTTATAATAATTTCCATATAATTTAAATATACCATCATATTCACCAAATTCAATTTCATATCTAGCCAGACCGTAACTTAGAATGTCTTGAACAAAGTCCTTAAATTCTTGTGTAATTAAATCAGTATTCAGTGTATAATTTTCATTCAAAATTCTTTCTTTGTATAACAGAGTATAAGCATGATTCATAGTTTTATCGTTAGATTTTGTATTTTCTATAGTGAATTTGAATGGATTTTCTGATTGTAGCAAATTTTGAATGATTATAAATTCATCTGGTCGCACTAATGGTAATAAATTAGATACGCTATTAATTAAATCAATTTGAGAATCTGTAAAAACAGGTAATGAGGTTTCTCCAATTTTTCTCAAAAAATCATAATAGCTCACATTTTTCTTTCCATCTATTTTCGATTTCATTATTCTCATCAAATCGGGTGCACAATCACTATTCAAAAAATCCATATGTGTCGGATAGGTTGAAATTCTTAAATAGGATTTGAAGTTTTCATAATCTTTTTTCAAAAAATCCTTTCTATTGAAGTTTTCATTCTTTATATAATCAATAATCTCTTCTTTTGAAAGCTCATCAATATGAATCTCCACTCCAGGTATATTTAAAGATTTAAACTCTGTTCTAACTAAATCCATTAAATATGGCTTTTCTATAATCGTACTTTTTCCTAATGTCCCAAGAGCCATTGCCATTTGAATTGAACGATCATAATTATTTCCTATAAAATCTAAAACAGTTACATAAGGTTTATTCTCATATTTACGCAAACCACGCCCTAATTGTTGCAAAAAGATTGTTGAAGATTCTGTCGGGCGCAAAAATAAAACCATATTCACTGCAGGGATATCGACACCTTCATTTAAAATATCAATAGCGCAAATTATCTCCAAATCGTTTGATTCATTTTGCAAATCATGAAAAGCTTTTGTTCTTTGGCTTAAATCATTTTTCCCGGTCAAAGCAATAGCATTGTATCCCATCTCCAAAAATTCATTTGCCATAAGTTGGGCATGATTGATTGTTGTACAAAAAGCCAAAGCTTTCAATTTGCCACTAGGACGATGTTTTTCAATTTCATTTGTAATAAAAACTATATTTTGCTTTTTAGAAATTTCTCTAGAAATTCTTGTGTTATCCTTAAATCCATAATCAACAAGATAATTCCTAATACCATAATAATGAAATGGAACTACAAGATCATTAATTATAGCATCTCTAAGACGAAGTTCATATGGGACGTTTTTATCAAACATTTCAAATATATCTTGATTATCCATGCGCTCTGGAGTCGCAGTTATACCCAATAAAAACCCAGGTTTAAAATAATTTATGATTTCGCGATAAGAATCTGCAGCTATATGGTGACATTCATCCATTACTATATAGTCAAACTCATCTGGCGAAAAATCTAACAAATGATTCCTTAGCATAATGTTTGAAGCAAAAATAAAATCCGAAAAATCTTCTTTTTGCTTTCCTGTATATAAACCATAAGTCCTTTCGCTGGAAAATACCTTTTCAAAAGTATCTCTAGCAGAAAGCAAAATAGCGTCTCTATGTACAACATAAAGTAAACGCCTTGCATCATAATTTTTTGCATCGAAAGCAGCTAAATACGTTTTCCCTGATCCAGTAGCAGAAATAACTAATGATTTTGAAACACCCATATCTCTATATCTTCTTAATTCTTTCAATGCTTTTTTTTGCATATGGTTAGGCTTTATTTGCTCATTTAATGGATCAAAATAATCCATATCCCATTTTTCTATAGCATATTCTAATTGCAATCCATAATTCTCAATTAATTTTTGAGTGAGCAAACTTGTTTCTGACCATAAAATATTAAATTCCTTTTGAGCACTTTCATAAGATTGTAAAGTCATAGGAGATTTTAAAGATACATTCCATTCTATATTTTTTAATAAAGCAAAGCGAGTTATATTTGTAGAACCAACAATAAATTCAAAAGAATCCTGATATACAAACAAATAGCCTTTAGAATGAAATCCATTATCGCCAAAAGATAAATAATCCAAATGACATTGAAAATTCGAATAATCTTGCATCCATTTTTGGAATGTTTTTAAAGAAGAAATATCTGTGAAATTTTGATATGTGGAAGTGATAATTTTTCCTTGTGCACCTCTATTTAATGCATCGATAATATATGGTTCTAGTAGTATTAAACCTGCTTTCTTTATAAAACTAACACTAAAAGAAAAAGAAGTACAAGTTTCTAAAGAGTTTTTTATTTTTTCTAAAAATGTAATTTTAGAATAATTTGTCAAAAATAAATCTTCCATAAAAAGCCTCCCTAATTCAGAAATTGACATTATTTGAAAAAATTATATCATTTTTTCATTGTAATTAAAAGTTTATTAAAATAACATTCTCTTTACATAGTATATTGTTATTTCTTCTATATAATAGAAATTTTATGAGTTTATCAATTTCTTGATTTTTAACTACTTTTTTTGATGAAACTGAAATGCCACAAGATAAATATCAACAGAAAGCGCTTATTAATTTATTTCTGCTATTCAATAACACCTAGTTTTTTTAATCTGGCTCTTATCCCGCCTGAATTCCGTGAATGAAGTTTTGCAATTTCAGAAAACTTCATACCTTGAGAATATTCTTCAAGTAATTGTTTTTCTTCCTCCGCATTCCACTTTTTCCCAATCGATTCATTTTGATCCTTCTTCCTTTGAATAACTACTTTATTAGTAGGTTGAAGTCCCAAATGTTTATTAATAATGGAAATAATGTCATTTCCATACTTTTCTAATTTTATGTCCCCAATTCCTCTTATTTTAGATAAATCATCTAAAGTTAAAGGAATAGATAAACAAATATCATAAATGGTTTGTTCAGGAAAAATATAAAATCTGGAATTAATGCTTGATGCCTTACTATTACGATAATTCAACAATTCATCATATAGTTTTTGATATAATGTTACATCAAATGGTTTCTTTTCAAATTTTGGTTTTGCTTCATAAATATTTATATTGATATTTTGAAATTCTTCAAATTTATCGCCTTCAACCTTTGCATTATAATTAATTGCTGCTGATTCAATAGGTAGATTATGAGATTGAAAGTATTCTTGGAAGGACATTTGCCTTGTACAATTAATAGTCTTATAATTTGTACATCCCAAAAAATAATTATTTGTTTTAGATTGTTTAACAATTAAAAAACCATCTTTGCACTTATCACATTTACAAATTGAAACCTTACCACCATGAATATCATTAGTCATATACTCACATATCTCTGGTTCGTTTGTACACATATATAGTTTTAATCCATAATTTTTATTAAATCTTAATTGAAGTGGATAACCACATATTGGGCACATCTTTTGAATTAAAAATTTGGATTTTGGATTAAGGTTTCCTTCTATAGATACATTTTTATATTTTTCTTGTAATTCTAAAACAAATTTAGAAGGTCTAGTTTCAGGTGCAACGATGAACACTCTATTCTTTGTTCTAGTCATAGCTACGTAGAATAATCTTCTTTCTTCTGCATATTCAATCGTTTTATCATCATGGATTACTAATTGTAATACAGGGTCCATTTGTAATTGTGCAGGAAAACCATACATTGTATCTATTGCATTTATTATAATCACATTATCAAATCCTAATCCTTTTGAACTGTGAGCGGTCATAAATGAGAGTTTTATATTAGGATATTTTTTCGATTTGATTTCCCCTGTATTTTCATTAAAAACAAAATATGGAGTATTACCTAATTTAAACCCATCAAAATTATACCTACCTATTAATAAAATTGATGAATCTTTAGCTTTTTTATCTCTTGCGTTATATTCAATAACCCTAGTGATAGCATCTTCTATCATTTTAGCTTTAGCCTCACCATCATTCTTAAATCCTTGCTCCTTTAGCACTTGATATTCATCACTATAGGTCAATATTACTACCGGCTTATCAATATGCTTAGAGGATATTAATTCTTTTTTTATTTGTGTTTCATTTTCTTGAACAAATTTACCGGCTATATCAATTACTTCCTGTGGGTTACGATATGTTTTAACTATTTTAAGTTCTTTTGCATACCCCATCTTTTGTTGAAATTGAGTAAATAAAGTAATATCAGAACCACTGAAAGCATAAATGGATTGCCAGTCATCTCCAACAGCAATAATCTTAGCATCACATACTTTAGATAGGGCTTCAGTTAAATCAAAGCGTTGCTTAGAAATATCTTGATACTCATCAACAATTATATACTTAAATCCTAATTTTTCTTTCATTTCAGCATTTTTATTTAATAGTCTAGCAGATTCATTAATCATATCTGAAAAATCAACTTTATGAGCATCTTTTAATCTTTGTTCATAAAATAAATATGCTCCTTCTGTTATTTCTAAAAACAGTTTGGTCCTTATATTCTTTGTATTATCTTTCATAATAGCAAAATGCTTTTCACTATACCCATTGACCTTATAATTTGAAATGAATGTCTGAATAAGTTTTATCATTGGACCAATATATTTATTTTCTTCTGTAGCTTTAATTTTAGAAAATACTTCTTCAGATGTTTTTTTCTTTAAATTAAAGCCTGCGTTCACTAATTCTTTCTCTAAATGAGATAATAAGCTTATGCCATCATTATATTTACTCCATGTATAAATAAGATTCGTTTTACATTTTTTATGCAGTTTTATCTTATCATTAATTGCTTTTTTATATTTTTCAATATCTAATTTAGAGAATCTAGAGTTCGTTCCATCTTGAGACAATGCAAAATGCTCTATATAATAAGTTCTGTCTCCTTGCGTAATTAAAAAATCAGGTGTATAGTACTTATCACTACCTTCAACATAAAACGGATATGTGGGTTCATATACATAATCTATATTATTCATATATAAGAAGTTAGCTATTTGTACTTCTTGTTTTGAATTTACACGTTCATCTCGAATGGTAAAATATCTTTGACTTCTTGCATCTATAATTTGCTGATTATAATCTCCAACATTACTTTTTAGTGTTGAAAAATCACTTTGTGTTACATAAGTAAAAAAACCTTTTAAATCTCCTTCTTCAAATGGAGCCTCGAAGTATGATGCGAATAATAGAATCATTTTATCTAATAAGGATTGATTATCTAAAATAGCTCCTTGAAGATAATCTCTTATTGCAGTATATAAGAAGCCTTCGCTTACTGGGGTAATCTTTTCTTCTGGTGAATCCTTTTTAATAATTGCTATACCTGTAGAGTGGAAAGTTGTTATAGGACAATCAATGTGTAGTTGCTGATTGACTCTTTCTCTTAATTCACCTACCGCTTTATTTGTAAATGAAACAACAAGTATATCCTTAGCATTAACTTTCTTAATATCTACTAGATACTTAATCTTAGCAGCAACTGTAGTTGTCTTTCCAGCACCTGCACCTGCGATAACTAATGAATAATCTTCATCAGATAATATAGCAGTTCTTTGATCATCATCTAATAAGATATTTGGATCACATTCATTTAAAATATGATCCAAGTAATCCTTATATTGAATCTTCTTAGTAGCAATATAAGTGCTGTTATGCTTTTTGACCAACTCTTCAATAGAATCAAGTTCATTTATATAAGATAAAACATCTATGTAATTAGTCTTTTGACACATAGATTCGAGAAGGTTTGAAGCATCAAGTTTTTTTATATAGTCAAGTTTGTCACTATATGTTTCTTTGAATTGATTAAGTGCTTTTGTTGAAATGTATTCATCTTGATTTAAGAAGGTTCCCATATTGGAATACAAAACTAAAAAGTCACAAATGTCGTTGTGATCTTTGCATTCTTTATTATATTCAATTTGAGAATTTACTTTTTTCTTAAATAGTTTTGAAAAAATTCCCATAAAACCCTCGATTAAATAATTATCATTTTAAAGTTTACTGCTTTTCTCATAAAGTCTTTTATATTAGATTTATCAGCATAGACATTCGCTTTATTTTTTTATTCTAAATACTTAATAAGCATCAACAAAATTTTATAAAATATTTCATAGAAACTGATTTATCCAACATATCTTTTTGATTTTTAGCAATTCTTTTTGATTCATTTACAACATCAATACATTTTGATTATACCATAAAATTTGAATTATTTGTAGACATAAATAAGAAATTGAGATTTTTTATCTTACCCTTTGTAAAACAAATATAGCAAATTGAAAGAAGTTCAAAAATATTAAGGTATTTTGATCTTCTCTATCACTTGTCATTTTATATTCCTTTTTACCCAGTTAAGTTGAGTACTACATGTGTATGATAATTAGTATAGTGTGGAATATCTTCTACATTACAAGTTTGAACAACCTGATTACATTGCTGATAGGTTGGAGTTGTTGTAGGACAGCCATCATTACATCCACATCCACAAGAATTATAATTTGTGCCTGTGAAATTCATATTTTTACCTCCTCACCTATAATATATGTTTATGAAATATAAGTGAATAGGCAAAAAAGAAAAAGCTCAAAAACTTATGAGCTTACTTTTACACGAAGTTTAATCTTAGCTAGAGGCTTATACTTTGCATCCTCTGTTAAAAGTACTTCTTTTATTTCATCTGCTTCTATAAAGCCTGATCTTGGATTCTTAACAGAATCAATAGAACCTTTAATAGTCGCTTCTACATCAGAATATTCAAAGGATAAATCTGTAGCCTCCATCTCACAATCAATGAGCTTTAAATTATTACAGTAACAAAGAGGCTGAGTGCCTATAATCTTACAGTTGATTAAGGTTAGGTTTTCAGAATACCAAGCTAAATATTCTCCCTTAAGAATAGAATTCTTCACTGTAACATTTTTAGAATGCCAGAAAGCATCTTTAGTATCTAGGTTACTATCCTCTATCACCATATCTTCTACATACTGGAAGGAATATTTTCCTTTAAACTGCATATTCTTTAAATTTAAATTCTTTGCTTCAAAGAATAAATATTCACTTTGAACCTGAATATGATTAGCTTCTATATTTCTAGATCTCCAACCAAATTCAGGAGAAACAATTTCAGTGTTCTTAATACTTATATCACTGCATTCTCTTAATGCTTTAATTCCGAGCAAATGAGAATTCATAATTTCTGTATTTGTTGTATACCATAATGCAGCTCTACAGTTTTCTGTCATAGTGACATTATCTAATAGAACCTTGTCGTCATGCCATAATGGATATCTTAAATCCATAAAGCAGTTTCTTAATTCAATATGGTTTGCTTCCTTTAATGCAGACTCACCATCTTCTATTCCCTCAAATCTGCAGTCAATTACAGCTGTATTTGTTATCCCGTATAATGCACGCTCTTCACCAAAGCGTTCATTTTTAATTTCTTTCATAGTCTCACCCCATAAAAAAAGGATTACTCAAAATCCTTTTTTATCATTTTTAATTATCGCTTCTTGCTGCTAATAATGCTAACAATCTTACTATTTCTATATAGATATAAATAATACTTACTAATAATCCTAAAGCTACGCTCCATTCAGCATCCTTGCTGGCGCCCATAGAAACTACTGCATTCGCTTCTGCAAAATTTAAAGATAGAGTAATGACACCATAGAATACTAAGAATACTTCTACGCCTATCATAATTCCAAAATAAGTCTGATAATCAACGAATAAAGAAAATAGACTTACCAATAAAATAATTGCTAGAGCACCTAAGGTTAATCCAAAGCAAATAGAACGAAACTTACTTCCAACTCTAATTACACCTGTTGCAAATAGAGTTAACATAACTGCAAATAATACAATCGTTGAGAATACTGCAGTTTTAACTACACCTGGAACATAAGCCTCTACAATTGCAGATAAGCTTCCTAAAAATAAACCTTCACATATCGCATAAATCACTGCAGCATATTTTGCCTTACGTTCAGAAGATCTTCCAACAATTACTGAAATAAATCCTACAATACTTGAAACCACTAAGGTAACATAAAATGTTGTTGAATTATTTGTTAAAATTGTAGGTAATGCGAATGCAATTACTGCTGCAATTAAAACAGAGATTAAAAGTAAAATTACTGTCTTAATCGTGATTCCCTTATAGGTTGCACGATCTACATCATCATAAACAGCCTCTCCTGTTTGAATGTTTGAAAATAATGGACTTTGTTTCACAAATTTATCCTCCTTAAATTACGTTTTTCATTATATCATATCCAAAAAGCTTTCACAAGATACTTCAAGCTTTTCACATAATATCACATAACTTTTAAGCAAAAGCAAATAATCCTACTGCCTCTTCTGGATCCTCTTCTGGCAGATTTCCAAAGGAATGCATTGTATCAAATAATTCATATAAGCTCAAGCTTAAACGGGTTCTATTCTGAACATCCTTTTTAGAAGTAAATAGTTTCTCTTTTCTTTTTGTAACAATGTCTTCAGCAATACTTTCTCCTAAGGAATCTACTGCTGCAAATGGAATTCTTAATGCACCATTTTCTACCTCAAATACTGTGGCAGAGGATTTCATAATATCTACAGGTAAGAATTTAATTCCACGGGATGCCATTTCTAGGGCAACCTGTAAAGCAGTATACTTATCATCATCTGTTGCAGTTTTATCTAGCTTATTCGCTATTTCTTCCATTGCAGCCTTGATTGCCATCTTACCACCTAGATAAGCAGATACTACATGTCCTTTTGCACGCTTAGAAAACCAGGCACTATAGAACAATGTTGGGGCATTCACCTTAAACCAGGCAATACGTAATGCCATTAATACATAAGCTGTCGCGTGTGCCTTAGGGAACATATATTTAATACGCTCACAGGACCAGATATACCAGGCAGGAACATGCTTTTCAATCATCATCTCTTTATACTTTGCCCACTTCTCGGGTTCCTTAGATACCTTGCCCTTACGCACCAACTCCATAATCTGGAAAGCAGCCAAAGGCTCTAATCCAAAATGAAGTAAGTCAACCATGATATCATCACGACAACCGATAATATCCTTAAATTCAATTTTACCATATTCAGTAGAACCTGCAACTAAGTCCTGAGCATTTGTATTCCACACATCTGTACCATGAGAAAGACCAGAAATTTTAACCAATTGAGCAAATGTCTTAGGTAAGGTTTCTACAAGCATCTGACGAACAAAGTTTGTTCCAAATTCAGGGACAGCATAGGAAGCCACCTTACTTCCAATCTCATCTTCTCTTACACCAATAACATCTGTTCCAGAGAACAATCTATAGATATTCTTATCATCAATTGGAATATCCTGTGGATCAGAGAATGGGAAATCCTCCTGATGAAGATGGACATAGTCCATAAAGTATTTAATCAAGGTTGGATCATCGTGTCCTAGCACATCTAGCTTAAGTAAATTATTCTCAAAGGAGTGGTAATCATAGTGAGTAGTACGCCAACTACTATCAATATTATCTGCAGGATACTGAACTGGTGTAACATCATAGATATCCACATAATGAGGAACAACTACTATACCACCTGGATGTTGTCCTGTTGAACGCTTGATACCTACTAGATAGGTTGCAAGACGATCCATTTCACAAGAACGAAGATTTAACCCCTTACGCTCACAATATCCTTTAACATAACCATAGGCATTCTTTTCTGCAATCGTACCAACCGTACCTGCACGGAAGGCATTTTCCTTGCCAAACACCTCACGAATATATTCGTGGGCTTTAGCCTGATATTCACCCGAGAAATTTAAATCGATATCAGGAACCTTATCTCCGTTAAAGCCTAGAAAGGTTTCAAATGGAATATCATGTCCATCCTTTGCCAAAGGCTCACCACATACTGGACAAACTGCATCTGGTAAATCATATCCAGAATCCACACTTCTAAGTGTTGCCTGGAATGGTTTTTCCACATCAGTTAATCCAAATTCATCTATTTCATCATCACGCATTCTAAATGTATGAAATTTACATTTCTTACAACGATAATGTGGAGATAGTGGATTAATTTCTGTAATCTGCATCATTGTTGCAACCAAAGAAGAACCAACAGAACCACGGGATCCTACCAAGTATCCATCACTTAAAGACTTTTCTACCATTAAATGAGAAATATAATATACAGATGCATAACCATTAGAAATAATAGAATTTAACTCTCTATCAATACGTCTTTGAACAATAAGATGAGGCTTTTCTCCATAAAGCTTAGTAAGATTTTCTTTTACAATACGCTTAACCTCTTCTGTAATAGAAGGAACATTCAGTTTATCCTTAAATTCATCATCTCTAGGAGCAAACATATCCTTCTTGAAGGCAGAAAACTTCTCAACCATATCTGCAACCTTATTTGTATTTTCTACAACAATCTCATATGCTAAATCTGTATGTAAAAATTCAAATTCCTTTAGCATTTCTTCTGTAGTACGAAGATGCATATCTGGAGCTTCCTTGTAGTTGGCAAGAGGATGCTGCCCTCCACCAACCTGTGGAGATGCAATTAGGATATCTCTGTATTTCTTTAAGTTTGGACGTAAATAATGACAATCAGAGGTTGCAACAACAAGTTTCCCCTTACGTTTTGCTGCCTCAATGATTTTTAAAATCAATTCCTCTACTCTTTCCTGTCCGTGTGGCATATCCTCAAATAACTGGCGATATGCTGTAGGAGGCTGAACCTCAATATAATCATAGTATTCGATTTCTTCTTCTAGTTCTTCTACACTTCTATTTAAGGCAAGTTCAAAGACTTCACCATTCACACAGGCAGAACCAATTAAGATACCTTCTCTATGGGTATCAATAACAGACTTTAATGCCTTAGCACTTCCATAAAAATGATACGTTAATGCATCACTGATAATCTTATACATATTCTTATAGCCTACAGGATTCTTCGCAAGAATTGTAATATGCGAAGGAATTAAATGCTTCCAGTGTTCATTCTTATCAATGATAGAATTGATATCCTTATAATTATAAATATTACGTTTAAATAAATCACTTAACATCTGGATAAAGCATAGCGCTGTAACTCTTGTATCGTCTGTAGCTCTGTGGTGCTGTTCTTGTTTTACTTTAAAATACTTACATAAGGACTTTAAGTTAAATGTCTTTACTTCCTTCCCATAACCAGCACGGAATAAATTTAGGGTATCTATCACAGGTAGCATCTCATAGCCCATATGATATTTTTTCACATCTCTATAAATCATCCCCACATCAAAGGTTGCATTGTGGGCAACTAAAATAGCACCTTTGCAGAAATCCATAAACTTTGGTAAAATTTCCTCTATAGATAAAGCATCCTTGACCATATCATCTGTAATATGTGTAATTCCTACAATTTTTTCTGGAATAGGAATACCTGGATTTACAAATACCTCAAAGGTATCTATAATTCCACCCTGATAAACCTTATGAGCAGCAATTTCAATAATCTCATCATAGGTCTGTGATAAACCTGTAGTTTCAATATCAAATACTACGTAGGTTGCATCCTTAAGCTCGATATCTCTTTCATCTAAAGTAATGAAATATTTTTCATCATTAATATAATTTAGTTCCACGCCATAAATTGGTTTAAAGTCTGGGTACTTTTCAATCGCATGGGCAATGTCAGGAACACTATAAATGCCATTGTGGTCTGTAAATGCCATAGACTTCCAGCCCCACTCAATAGCGGTTTTTACATAGTCTGTAGCCTCCGTCAAGCCATCTAAATTACTCATCTTGGTATGACAATGAAGCTCAACTCTTTTTACCTCTGCAGAATCAGTTACACTTACATTTTCTTTTTTACCAATGTATTCAATAGAGGTGGCGTTGATGACAACCTGCTTTGCAAAGGAATCATACTCCGCCTTACCTGTAATCTTTAATCTGGAGCCTTCCTGCATATCACGTTCATAAAGATCTTTTTCTGTATCTGTTCGAAGCCATTTCTTAACTAAAATAGAATCAGATTCATCTGTAACCTTAATTGTAGCTAGAGAAGACTTGGTTTTAGCAAATGTTTTAATTTCAATCCCAAAAATATAGGCATCAATCGTAAAAATACAAGGACCATTAGTATTTTGATAAATCGTAAGCTCATTTAAGGTGTTTGGAATATCCTCAATTAAACTAATCTCTGTTGGAGCCTGCATACGAGTATATTTCTTTTCCTTTTGAATCTGTTCATTAATTTTTTGAACTGCCACGGCTTCAGCTTTTTGTTTAGCTAATGTTTCTTCCATTTCCTTTTGCATTGCATCTATCTCAGCCTGTACACTTGCCTTCTCATCACGGACCAAGGCAATTTCTACATGAAGACCATATTCATTAAATTTTTTCTTAATAGGAAGTAATAAATCCTCAACTCCTGCTGCATCATAAGGGATCAAAAACTGAAGTCTATTTCCTTCAATCTTACATTCCTCTGCATCAAAAACATGAAATCTTGGAGACTCTTCTCCTAAGCATTCCAAAATCACCTTTAAATAGGTTTGATATTCTTCACCAGTTAATTTTTCGTTTGTATATTCTACCTGTAAGGAAGCTTTTAAACCAATCTCCATACAAGCAGTCTCTATACATTTTACTAAAGACTGATATTTTTCATAATTTAAAGAATCCTCTATTCCAATGTAAAAAGTAACCTTTTTAGATTTTTTTTGATATTTTGCTTTTTCTATAGAAAACTCAGAGGTGATGATTTCCTCTTGTTTTAATAACTCTTCTAATTTCATACACCCTCCAAAAACTACCTTCTTATAACAACCTTTATAATATGCCTAAACGTTACCAGTGTATATACTAGTGGTAAAGCCAGTGAAAAATAAGTAATGATGTCTGAATTAAATAAATATGCAAAGAATGTTCCTACAAAGAACACACACCCATCATACATACAAAGCTTTATGCGAACTCCTCTGTTGATTGTAGGATTAATGGCAATAGACAAAACATAACTAAAAGCAACACAAATAAGGTAATATACCACTGTTGTAATAATTCCTTGTATAAATGCATAGGTTTGGAAAAATACTTTGGCGGAATCTAATATATGGTCTATAAAGATACGGAAATAATAAGTATCTGTTGCTTGATTTGTTGCCACATTTTCAAAACTAAAATTTACTATATCAAGATTCTTATATAAAAAGGTAGAGGCTCTTAAATTACCATAATAAAGAGTTGCAGACTCTTCTTCTAAAATAACTGTTACAGCATCTAATTCTAAAGCTACAGAAGTATGTTCTTCTGGTAACACAATCAAATGAAA
The DNA here is from genome assembly GCA_023663825.1 of Anaeroplasma bactoclasticum. Classification (GTDB taxonomy): domain Bacteria; phylum Bacillota_I; class Bacilli_A; order Acholeplasmatales; family Anaeroplasmataceae; genus Pelethenecus; species Pelethenecus bactoclasticus_A. The sequence continues at coordinate 14,111 of JAMPGQ010000008.1, read as the reverse complement.
GCCATTATGCTTTGATTCAAAATAATCTCCTATAATCTTTCCTTCTGCTGCATTATAAACAACATTGGTTTTTCCATGCTGAATAACTGTTGAGGTCATAGCATATGAAAAAGTTTCAGAGATAGGATTAGCTGTATAGCTTCTAATTCCCTGCATTAAAATGCTTAAGAAAAAGAAAATCAATATAGTTAAAAATACTATACCGCCCTTATCTTTATTATATTTTCCAATGTACCTAGGATGACACACACAATCCTTGAATCTTTCAAACATATTTTCAAACCTCACATTATTTTTATTATACCAAAAAACAACAATTATTACCACATAAGATTAAAAATTTGTTATAATATTTACAGGTGAACACTATGAATCAAGAAAAACATTACAACACACTTACAGAATACTATCAAAACAAAATAAATCGTAAGGTGGCTAAAATAGCACTCAATGCCAATTTCACTTGTCCAAACCGGGATGGAACAAAAGGATATGGTGGCTGTTCCTATTGTTCAAAACTGGGAAGTGGAGATACTGCAGGTAACCCTCTTCACTCCATAAAGGAACAATACTTTGAAATGAAAAGCATTATACTTAAGAAATGGCCTAATGCCTTATTTGTTCCTTATTTACAAGCCTATTCCAATACATATGCTCCCCTAGATAAATTAAAGGATCTCTATGAAGGAATCTTAGAATTAGATCAAGAAAATATTGTTGAGCTAGCTATTGCTACAAGAGCTGATTGTTTTACTAAAGAGCTGTACGACTACTTAGAAAAGTTAAATCAAAGAATTCCTTTATCCATTGAATTAGGCTTACAAACCTCTAATGAAGCTACGGCTCAAAAAATCAATCGCCTTTGTACAAATAAAGAATTCATAGAATGCGTTACAGAACTGAAAAAAAGGAATATGCAGGTGGTTGTCCATATCATAAACGGACTTCCTAATGAGACAGAAAATGATATGTTAAATACCATAGACTTCATCAATGCTTTAGATATTGATGGAATCAAGATTCATAGTCTTCTTCTTTTAAAGGATACTCTTCTTTATGAACAATATCAAAAAGATCCTTTTCCTATTTTAGCCTTAGAAGAATATGTTTCTATTACTGTTAAACAAATTGCCAGATTGAAGCCTTCTATTATCATTCACAGACTTGCAGCAGATGGAATAAAAGAGGATATTATACTCCCAAAATGGCCATTAAAAAAGCTTGTCGTTATGAATGAAATTGACAAGCTTATGCGTAAATTAAACATATATCAAGGTGATGATTTTAAATAATCCATCCATCATCACTAATTAAGTATTTTCCGTGATATTTTTCACGATAGATATCTTCTGCCAAAAATGGACATACAGGATATAATATTTTTAATAGGATTAACCCCTGCTTACTTGTAATCGTGGCATTCCATAATTGTTCTTTGAAAAAGCTGGTTATTCCTTCTACATAGCCACAAACATTTTTATCAGCCAAGAAAGACAAGCAGCGATCAATAAAATCTTTAAAGCTACTTCCTAACATATCCTTTTGAGAAAATGGTTTTGTATAAAACTCTTCAATGCTTTTCTTCAAATTCTTCATACTCGCCAGTTCTGCTTCATTGAATATAAAATCTTGATAAAGAGGCTTACTTAAAAAATACATTCTGCAGGCATCGCCTGAATACTTTTTTAATAACATCGTAAAATCAAATAGATTATTATTAGAGCGTGTAATTTTATGATACTCATCATCAAACGTATTATGAACAAGCTCAAGCTTTTTAAATAATGGAGGGAGCTTCACCCTTTTTTCTTTTTCTATAATAGAAATGAAGCAAAGAGGAATAAATACATTTTCATAAATTTCATCCTCAGGAATTGTCAATAGTTCGATTCCTTGCCATAACTGATAGCTTTGAATGGCATCTGAAGAAAATATAGATGAACTTGCTCCTACATTATCATATAGGATAGAAAGTATTGGCAGCATTCCAGCTGAAAAAAGATGATTTATGCTCCCTGAAAGCATATCTCCAGGAACCTCTATATTATCAGATAAAACAGGTCTAAACTTAGAGGATAAGACAAACGGAAGGTATTTTTTTAAAGAATGAAGCTCCTCATCATTATCAATAAAAAAAGGCAAAAGTGCACCAAATGCATCTAAAGAAGACAACAAAATCTTATCTTTGCTGTAATAGGATTCATAGGTCCCTATATCTGCTAATAAAAACTGTTCCATAATAAGCTTTCTACCTTCTTCTAAGGGAACCCCATTTAAAAAATCACTTTCTATGAAAACCCCATTTTGCACAACATCTATAATAGGAAGACCTTCTTCCTGTGCTGTTATTCTATCCTCACTATTCAAATAAGGATTTGCCACATAAATAGGGCAATCATATTTTACACTGATGAATATAGGAATCTTCTTACCAGTCAGAGGATTAATTGCATAGTTTCCTGTGAATACACCAAAGTCATTGGTATTATCCTCTGATAAATACATCTCTATGGCAGGATACTCTTCATAAAGTGTATACTCTATAAAATCGATATAATCTGGATGAAGTAAAATAAAGGAGATTCCACCTATATATTCTGGGGCTTTAAAGTTATAGGTAAGCTTTGCACCATTTGTAACTGAAAAAAGAATATTTAAACTATTTTTCGGAGAAAAAATAGCTTTAAGCTGTTGATTTAAAGAGGCTTCTATTGGAAGTCCATCAATCTTTTCAATCACACTTTCCCTGATTGAGGAGATATCTAAATAAAAAGCCTTCACTTTATTTGGGTAAAGTGTTTTTTTATTGAAGTATGTATCTAATATCTTTTTGCCAGATTTATCTTGGCATACATCAATCAATCCATACTTTATATACCCTAATTCATACAACTCAATAAAAGCTAATTGTAAAGAAGACAAAAAATTTTCATGCTTTAAATCAATTGTTTTTTGTTCATCCATACCAATCCCTAAAGATAGCATTTGTTCTTCAAAAATAGAGGAGATATCATCGTTATTCGTATTACTATGACGCTTATTTTCCATATAAGAGCTTAAACCTAAAGAATCATATCCTGTTGGAAAAAGCACATTAAAGCCCGCCATACGTTGGTATCTAGAAAAGAAATCACCAACCAAAAGAGCACGAATATTTAAATCCTGAAAGCCGTATAAATTAGTCTTCGGAAATGTTGAAAAAAGATAGGATTTTGGTTTGATTCTATCTTTTTCTACTCTGAAATTTTTACTTATCTTCCATTCTTTTATCCAATAAGAATTCTCTTTAATCATAGGATATCCCCTCCTTTTTATAGAAAAGAAAAAGCTGCATTTCGCAGCTGATTCTTACTTTGTTAATTCTTCAATATAGGCAACAAGATCACCTACTGTAGAAATTGCCTCAGCCTTAGTGTCATCAATTTCTACACCGAACTCATCTTCAATATCCATAACAATTTCTACTGCATCTAAGCTGTCAGCACCTAAATCATCCTTTAAAGATGCTTCTAGTGTAACCTTAGCGGCATCAACCTTTAATTCTTTAACAATAATTTCTTGAACTTTATCAAAAATAGCCATTTTAAATACATCCTCCTAATTGGTTATAATTATATCATTATAATTTAAAAAAGTAAATATGAAAAATCACCACCCAATTTGGTAGTGATTTTAAATAAACTAAAGAATAGCTTTTTCTGTTTCTAAATCAAACACATGACAATGATTCATATCGAAAGCTAGCTTAACTGTGCTTCCCTTAGCTAAATCATCACGAGCTGGAACAGATGCGATAATTGCATCATCGCCAATTGTAGAGTAGATATTTGTTTCAGCACCTAAAAGCTCTGCAACATCTACTGTTACATTGACTATTGAATTAGGATATGTTTCTAATACCACAGGATCATCATGAATATCCTCAGGACGAATTCCTAGGATAACATCTTTTCCAATATATCCTGCATCTACTATAGTCTTAAGTTTTCCTTCAGGAACGAATACCTTACAGTCTCCCTTTGCTGAGGTGAAAATACCCTTTGCATCAATAGATCCATGAATAAAATTCATTGGTGGAGTTCCGATGAAACCTCCTACGAATACATTGGTTGGATGTTCATAAATTTCTTTTGGAGTACCAACCTGCTGAATACGTCCATCACGCATAACAACGATTCTTGATGCCATAGTCATAGCCTCAATCTGGTCATGAGTTACATAGATTGTTGTAGATCCTAAATTACGATGAAGCTTAGTAAGCTCACCACGCATAGTTACACGAAGTTTAGCATCTAGGTTAGATAGTGGTTCGTCCATTAAGAATACCTTAGCATTACGAACGATTGCTCTACCTAAAGCTACACGTTGATTTTGACCACCTGATAATTGACGTGGATAACGGTCTAAGAATTTTTCAAGACCTAAAATTCTTGCAGCCTCTGCCACTCTTCTTTCAATTTCTTCTCTTGGTACACGACGTAATTGTAATCCAAATGCCATATTATTATATACTGTCATATGAGGATATAATGCATAAGACTGGAATACCATTGCGATACCACGATCCTTAGGGTTAACATTATTCATTAATTCGCCATCAATGTATAATTCACCACTTGTGATATCCTCCAAACCTGCAATCATACGTAGAGTTGTAGATTTTCCACAACCAGATGGTCCAACAAATACAATGAATTCTTTATCCGCAATGTCAAGGTTAAAATCAAAAACAGCTTGTACACCATTAGGATAAATTTTGTTAACGTTGTTTAAATTTAAAGTTGCCATAAAATTTCCTCCTTATTTGTCTTTATTATACTTCAATATGTCATAGATTACTATGTACAAATTGTACAAAAAAGAGCCTATTTGGCTCTTAATAATTGCACTAATATATATAAATCATTAAAGTTTTTCAAATCAAAATCACTTAAAGAAATCAAACGTTCTATTTTATATAGTAATGTATTTCTATGCATAAACAAAAGAACAGAAGCCTTTGATACATTTAAATCACAATCAGCCATAGCTAAGATAATATCTTCTGTAACTCCACTTCCCTCAATTATAAACTGGAACACCTCTAAAGCAGTCAATTTATCTCTTATGTTTAATATAAGAGTCTTGAATTGATAATGCCCATAATTTATTCTTAAAAATAGATCCTTTACAATCTCTATTTCTTTATTTGGCTTTAAAGTCGTCGTTTGATAAGAGGTGATTAGAGCATTCAAATCACTTTCTAAAGATTCTATAGTTGCAGATATTTCAGTATCCTTAGCATCTTGATATTCTACTTTTAAAAAGGTATCTGACTCTTCTATTTGGAGGGCATTTCCAAGGAGCATTCGAAAAACATCTATAATATAAGGATAGTTCTCTTTATTTGTTTTTAATAACACATACTTCTTCATAATTTAGAAAACCTTGTATTCTGAGTCTTCCTCTGCAGGATCTTCCTTTGGTTCATTTGGAACCTCAGTAAATGATGCATCTACATATTCTCTTTCTTTTGATTGATTCTCATCCGCATACTCCTCGTTAATATAAAGTGTATCAACTAAGCGAGTTCCTCCAATCATATCTGCTAAGGAACGTCCAGTAGTTGCACTAAAATACCAGTACAAAATTGGAATGATTATACTTGAAGATAATAGCCTCAAAAGTAACATTCCACCTACTAATTCTCTTAAAATTAGATTTAGAGGAGTTGCTTTATTTTCATTCTTAGAAACAACCTTTAGATGCATTGCCCATCTTCCTAAGGTCTGTTTGTTCCAAAAATAAGGTAAAACTACTAAGTATAAAATATAGATGGGTATATCCATTAATAGCTGTAATCCTAGAATGATTCCAGCATGCTTTAATACATTGCTTGCTTGGTACATTGCATCATTAAATTCGCCTTCCATATAAAGCTTATAAAAATCTATTATAACCTTGGTACTCTCATTATATGCAGGAATAAAACCCAAAATAAAACCCACAACAATACTGATTAAAAGAGAATCTATAAGAAAGGCTATAAATCTTTGCGAGCTTCTTGCATTTAAATATTTCATCTTTAAAGAACCTCCTTTAAAAACTATTATACCATATTTTTTTATTTGTTAATATTATTTTTTAATAGGAAGTGTGAATTCGGATATGTTTTTTCTTTTTTCTGCAAACAAATTTTTAAAGAATTATGGAACACTTCAGAAAAATCAGAAAATAAATACATTGCTAAAGCTCCTGGAGTTGTGTTGATTTCATTAACGTAAATCTCATTATCAATTAAAAAGAAATCAATTCGGATAATTCCTCTTGCAGAAATTAAGTCATACACCTTTCTTGCGACTTTACAGAAATCTTTATACTTAGGATGTTCAACAATACTTTGATGTACAACCTTGAAGGAATCACTATATTTATTTTCAAAGGAAAAGATATCATCCTTTTTATGAATTTGTTCAAGTTCTGAGAATGTCGTTTCATTTAACGCAAGATTATATTCCTCTATAGCTTCATAAAAAGGTTCAATAATTACTTCCTTAGAATAACCAAATGCTTCATTTAACTTATCTGGTAGCTCTTCTTTTGTTTTAGCTATAGCTATTCCTATAGAGGAACCTCCATAAACAGGTTTGATAATACAAGGCATATAAAAAATTTTTTTGTTTTTCAAATAATCCTCATAGGTATATCTCATCGTCTTAACCATTTTGACTCCATTCTTTGCCAAATAAAGATAGCTTCTGTATTTATCCAAAGATAAGGAGCCTGCAAACATATCACAGCCTAAATACTTAATACCATGGATTTTTGCAAAGGCACAGGCTAAACCATCCTCACCGTTTTCCCCATGCATTGCCCCCACAAGTACATCGAGCTTTAATTTATCCAGCTTTAGCTTCTTCAACTTTTTATACTGACTTAATTTAAAGTCATTTAAACACATCTTATCAGCATTATAAAATTTTCCAGAAAGACTTACATATACTAAATGAATTTCATATTCCTTTTCAATCTTCTTCTTTAGCTGATAAGCTGTGATTATAGAAATTTCATGCTCATAGCTAGCTCCGCCAAATAATATCCCTAATCTCATTAAATCAACCCCACTCTGTATAAATCTGGCACATCATTTTCAATCAATAACATACTATCCATATAGCTTTTTTCAAATGTTAAAAACAAGTGATATCCCTCCATAAAATTTCTCACTAAATAAACCTCTTTATTATAACTTTTCAGCTTTCGGTACAAACCATTTGTTTGATAAAAGCCAATGAGTATAACTATATCTGTACTACTTACTATATATTCAATTAAGCTGGAAAATAATTCTTTCTTATATTTTCCAAGCTCCACCATTCCCGGAGTTAATAAAACACGTTTATTTGGGTGATTCTTCAAAATGTTCAATGCCTCTATAAAGCCTTGATAATTGCTGTTAAAGGAATCATCCAGTAAAGTATATGTGTTCATTTTTTTAACCTCTAAACGATTCTTTTCAGCTGTAAAGGATAAGGTTCCTCTTTCTAGAACAGACAAATCACAGTCTTGCTCATATAAATATGCTAAAACACCTGTTAAATTTAAAATCTGATGTCTTCCTACTAGGTTTGTTTTAAAATGCGCCAAAAATTTTTCATTCTTATAAAAATCAAACTCCTGATTTATAATATTTCTTGCCTGATATGTTCCATTATTTAACCCATAGCTGATAATATCAATATTAAAAGAAATTGGATATTCCCTTATAAAGCTACAATCATAATTTAATACAGCTATTCGACAACCTTCTAACAAACTCATTTTTTCTTTGATGATTTCTTCAATGCTTCCGAAGGTTTCAACATGCATATACCCTATCCCTGTAACAAAGCACACATCAGGTTCTGTAATTTCTTTTAATTTTTTTATATCTTTTTTATGAGATGCACCAAACTCTAATACAATGTCTTCGAAGATATTTAAATCAGGAATATCATTTATAAATCTAGATATTCCAAGCTCTGTATTGTAGCTTTTAGGTGTAGCTGCTGAGGAATAAAACAGATTCAATGCCTGATTTAATAGAACCTTAGTAGATGTTTTGCCAAAGGATCCTGTAATTGCAATTTTCTTCCCTCTATACACCCTTAGTTTTTCTTTAGCCTTACATATGTACGGTCTATTCAGCAGATAAGCAATTCCTCTTTCTAAGCATAAAACTGGTAATATTGTAAATTCTAAAAATAACAATAAATATACTCCTATATAAGGAATAAACCCTATTCCTAAATAAAGAATACTTAAAATAAGCATACGTAGCATTCGCTTAGTAAACTTTAATTTCACTCTGGCAATCAAATAAAATATACTAAACAAGCATAAATAAATACTACAAATTAAGATGATAATAAATTCATTTTGAAGCATCCCTAAAACTAAAACAATACACGGAAATAAATCATAAAAAATAAGATTGTAGACAAAATGCTTCAAATAAAGTTTAAACTGATAATGAGATTGTTGGTAGATATTTAAGACTAAGTAAAGCTTACATAAAGCATACAACAAGACACTAATAATCATGTGCTTCACCCACTAAAAAGCTCATTAAGATTAATGAAAATATACTCGGTCTTTCTAAATACGGAAAATGTCCACATTCCTCAAGTTCTATAAGCTCAGAATTATAAATATGTTCTTTCATTTTATAACCAAGACTTAGTGGTGTAACAGTATCCTTAGTTCCATATAGTAATAATGTAGGGGCAGCTATTCGTTTCAATTCTTTCTTTAAATCCGTATTTACAGCTTTAACTAGCATTATTCTTTTTACATTATCGGCATTTTGATAATCTGTTGACCCCATTTTTACTGGTAGATGGCACTTCTTTAAAATCTTATATACTCTTATCTTAAACCATTTGGAAAATTTCAATTTTTGTTTAAGTCCGGCTGAGGAAATTAGCACAAGCTTTTCAACCGAGTATTTAGAAGCATAGACAATGGCAACTCTTCCCCCATAAGAATGTCCACAAAGAATTGGTGCCTCTAATCCTAGTTCCACCACAAAATCATGTATAATTTCAGCAATCTCTTCTACACCAAGGGGTACACCGACTGCAGATTCACCAAATCCTGGTAAATCAATCCTATAAACTTTAAAATTGTTGCTTAAGGTTTTAGCTAGTTTATTAAAGGTTAAGAGAGATGCTCCCCAGCCATGTAATAGGATTAAATCCTTACCAGTACCAGTTACCTCATAATGAATTTTTAAGTTCTGAATTTCAATAAAAATAATATCACCAACCTATAGTAAATATATGGTAAGGGATATAAAAATATGAAAAAAAGAAAAAGGGCTGTTTTCCATAGCTCGAATTTTTTTACAGCACCTTTTAAAAATTAATATCAAAAAATATCATTTTCTCTTTTATTTATTAGAACAAGATTTTGTTGGTCTGTAATACCTGTGATTGGAAAAGGAATCACTATAGGTCCTTCAGTATAATGCCTACAATACTTACACCTATTACCTAACTTTTCAGTTATATAATAATGACTTTCTTGAATGCTTTCTCCACAACTACATCTTGCAGTATGGTATCTATCATTTATACTTGTATATGAGTAAGTGTATTCATGTACATGGTCTGGAGATGGCATTGATAAAGTAAATTCTCCAACCCTATCCCAATTATATCCTCTAACACGTAGATATATAACATCACCTTTATTCAGCGAATAAGAGATTTTAAAGTTATTACCTTCTCCACCATCATCATTATAAGTGATTTGATTGTCACTTGTTCTTCCTGCTACTATTTGAGAAAAAAGTTCTCCATAGGTATCTGTACTTCCAGTTGTTTCAAAAATAAAGGTAGCATTCTGAGGTGCTGTAAAAACAAACCAATAGCAATCTCCAGTTCTTAGTTCTCGTGTGTATTTTCCAGATAAAGACATTTGAATTGCTGATGGTCTTGAATATGAGTGCCATTCCCCTTCATAACTAGATACAGGAGAGTTATCCTCATATCTTGTAACGGAAACATAGAACATATATCCTGAATTAATGACTTCTGTCCACAAACCATCGCTAGGTGAATGACTGGTATTAGAAGTTCTACTAGTTCCAATCAGATTATAATTATAGTCATAAAAATTTAATTCATAGAATATATTATTAAAATAACTAGATGGATTTGATGGATTCCATGACCAAGTAAAAGTTGGACTAACTGTAGATATAGTTGAGGAAGCAATAGGCATAGATGGTGCTAAATTATAGTAAGTTAATATTCTTTCGTAATATTTCAAGTTATATTTGCTAGAATAATTTGCTCTAAAGTATGTGTCAAATTCTTGGAAAGTTTTGGCTTTGCTTCCTGTTGTCATATCCCACATTACCTTATGTCCTAAAGCTAGAGAATCTCTTTCTGCATCATCACTACTATTATCATACATTTCATATAATATAGATTGAACTGTTCCTTCACAATCATCTCTAAGTCTATATTGATTTGTCAAACTATCATTTCTACCATTAGTATAAGTATAGTTAAAATCACCAACAGTGTCAATGTTGCTTAAATTTTCAGAAAAATATTGTTGAGCAACAATACCAAAATAAGTCGGCCATCCTTCTGCCCAAGCTATTCTATTTCCTTGTAATTTGCATTCAGATTCTTTGATTTTACTTTTAACTGCGGCACAATCTGTACATTTTTTTCCCAATCTTGTGAAGAGGAAGGAAAACCATGCAAATGATACATATAATGGTCTCCCATTTGTAAACTAGTCCAATGAGTTCCACATGGATTTTTATCCATATTAAACTGAGACTGCACATGATGCCCATACTCATGCATTATTGGATCCCAAGTAGCATAGCTTTTTACCTTTTGCTCTTCTGCGGGATCTTTAATGTATATTGTCTTATTACCACTTGAATAATAACAACCTGTATCCTTTATACCATGAGGATATCGTACTGAAACAGACGCAATATTTTCTCCATTCATTTCTTTCGCATATTTTGAAGCAAAAATTACTGCTTGTGAAACTTGTAATGCTTGGTCAAAGGTAAAGTCATAATTATCCCAATCAATATTTTTATCTATCTCTGCACTTTCTCTCATATAAAAATTATGATAGACATAATGTAAAGTTCCTGTAGGAATATCTTTATAATAACCTAAATCCATTTGATAGCTTTTCCCATTACCTTTATATACTCTAGTATTTTCGCCCATAGGTAGCACCCTTACAAATACATCATAGCCACCATTTTCAAAATCGGTGGACTTATCTGCATTAACAAATTCAAAGCGATAAAAACCATTTTCATTAGTATATGTTGTTGCTAGAAGCGTTTCACCAACAGGTTCCTTATCCCATAGTTCAACGCGATTAAATTGCAATGGATGAAATTTTTTATTATCATCATACCATTTAAAAATACCCTGAACATAAGTATTTGGATTACTTGTTAAAAGAGAGGCTGAAGGAAGTTTCATAAAATTTGAAGGCTTTATAGGGTCATTACAAACCATTTCTTCACTTCTTATACGTTCATATTCATCTTTATCGTTTTCTTGTAAATAATCTAAATAAGTCTCTTCTGCGGCCTTAAAAGAAGATCGACTTATAAATATTTTATCCTGTTTTAGAAATCCATATAATGATTTACTTAAATTAACATTTCCAGTTAAATTTAGTGTAAAGTTAAGGTATGGTTTTTCTTCTTTTCCATCATATTTAACTGAAAAAATGATTATATCTTTTTTTACTATAACATCATTTACTACCTCAAATCCATTATATTCTAAATCATAATCCAAAATTTCATTACTCAAATTAAGGATTATAGATAGGTCAATAATAGAATTCACATCATAGATTTCAGATTCAAAGTATAATTGTGCCTCATTAACATTGAACTCTTGTGTTTCTTGAGAAAAATCTTCCTCAGTTGGATGTGAAATTGAAGCTTCACTAGTAATACTCATTCCAATAATAGTAATAAATAATAAAATAATTAGACTTGTTATTTTTTTCATATTTTACGCTCCTCCTAATTATAAAAAACATTATATTCTACAAGTCATATAAATCTAATGAATCATCATATTGCACACTCCCAACTGCTCTTATATTTCTATATACATATCTAGATAATAATCTTTGTAATCTTTAAATGGAACTAATACAGCATTATATTGTTCAAACAAATGCATCCAATCTCGATAAATAAGTTCTTGCCAGTCAGTTGAAGTCAATATTCCCTCTTCATCTAGAATTACAATTTCATCATTATATTCTTCTAATGTGATTTTTCCTTCAACGTAAAGCATTTGAAGAAGAATTCTTATGACTTGAATTTTACCTTCTAGATCTTTTTGATATAGTTCATAAAGAGAATCCTGCTCATCTTTTAAACCAACTCTTAAATTTCTAGAATAATATTCATAGGAAACAATAGAAATGGTTTTTCCATCTTGAATTTGTCTTTCTACACGTAAATAAATAGAAGTCCTTTTATTCGTGAAATGGTTGATCAATCGCTTCATATACTCATTCTTTGTTACAAGTTCTTTTTCATATAACCGATTTAAGCTTTTATATCGAACCGCAGTATATGCATTTATATAATCATCCCTTTTGTATAGAGTATCGTAATAATTAATTCTTTTATTCATATCTACCAATAATGTTCCAAGATCATCATTTAAGAAATAAAATCTATGAACCCACTCAAAATCCTTTGTGAATTCATCTAACATACATTGATAAGTTTCTCCTTTATCATAATCATCATCTCGAAGTAACATTTTTTTATAAGAATCCTTTAAAGGAAATTCTAATAAAAATGAAATATTTTCTACATTATCAGTTTGTTCTTTTGCTTTAACCTTTAATTCCATTTCAATAGGATAAATTGCAGTCTTTCCTTCATTTCCAAAGGAAAGTATATTTCCATAGGTACTACTATCTGTTTCTAAATCAAAATGATATTCTGTTGGAGATAGGAACTCAAACTTATCAGAAAGAATTTTAACATTTAAATCATTTCTGTCAGCTACAGCATCTCCACCAATATCTTCTATAGTATATTTTATAATGAATTCCTCATTATAATCATAGTTATCCTTTTCAACATCAATGGAATAGGAAACCATCGGTGGTGGAGGCAATGGTTCTCCATCACCACCTCCATTTCCATTGTTGCTATAATTATTAAAGTGTACACCATCATAAGTAGGAGTTGGAATTGGGTTAGGATTACTTCTTAAGTTTAAAGAAACAAAAATTGCTACAATAACTGCAATGGATATAAGACCTATACTTAAGCTAGGCCATGCCCATCTTTTCTTGTTTGCCTGTCTAGGCTTGATATTCACTAGTTCTTTTATTTTTGAATAGTCAGGTTCAAATGAAACTTTTTCATCAATAATCTTTTCTATATAGTTCTTAGACATTTTATCTTCCATCCTTATATTTTTTGAATTTTTTGATTGCTCGATGATATGTTGTTATAATACTGTTTGTTGGTTTCTTTAATTCAGTGGCAATAGATTTAAACCTCATTCCTTCAACAGAGTGATTCAGTATAATCTCTATTTCTTCTTTTGATAGGCATTCTTCCATTTCCTTTAAAAGAAGATAATAAGAATTTTTGTTATTTTTATCAGGAATCAGGAAGATACTTTCTGAAGCTTCTATTTGATTGTGTCGCTTACTTATAAAATTTAAAACTTTATTTTTGGCAGAAGCTGTTAAATAGGATTTAATGTTATTTTTTAAATCTATTTGTTGAATTTGATTAAAAAAACTTAAAAACACATCATTGGTTAAATCTTCTACATCTTGAAGTTGGTGTACATATTTGGATATAACAAAAAATACTATCTTACCATAGGTAACGTAAATCTCATTAAATACCTTATGGATTTGTTCTTCATTGCCAAACTGTATTTTTGATATAAGTCTTTTATCCTTCATATCACTCACCAAGCTCTCTTTTGTTTGAAAAATATATCTTTCACTATATATAACAAATTATAGCTCATTTTTATTTCAAAAAAAATCCTAATTTGCAAAAGGGTGGTACTATTTATTGATATATCAATGAATTT
>JAMPGQ010000089.1 GCA_023663825.1 Anaeroplasma bactoclasticum | reverse complement strand
TAACAACAAAATAAATGATATGTAAAAAAGGATGGCTTTATCTATAGACCATCCTTCTATTTTTTTCTTTTAAATGAGCCTTCTAAAACTACCTTCTTTTTCAGCAGTCTCGTAATTATGCTCTCTTTTAAAGTTTCATTTCATAGTCTAAGTAATCCCCTGAAAAAGGAGTTTCATTATTTTTCCTTCTGCCTTTTAAAGCAAATCCAACACTTTCATAGTTTCTTTGAGCAGGAATGGTTAATTCATTTGTGGTTACAATTATTTTTTTAAGTCTATATATTGATTTTTAATTCTAATGATTGCCTCTTTTAGTAGAAGATGACCATATCCATTTCCCTTATATTGAGTAATAATACAATTATGTCCAATCTCTACATATTCTGGACGTTTTCTGGGATCCCATGAGATATGCCCAATAGGTTCTCCATTAAGAACTAGCACAAACCCACAAGTATTTGTATACTTTAAATTATCAAAAAACCAAGTGTCATATTCTCGCCAATCCTTATCCCATATTTCTTTACATTGACTATGAAAAGAATAGGCATCTACAAGTTGATGGTATAATATTCCTTTTTTAAATTCTTTGAATTCCTTGAACTCTATTTTTCCCATAATACTCCTAAATTTATAAATAAACGGTATACGTACACGCAAATCTCAATTTTTTTGATATTATTAATAAAAAAAATCTCATAAAAATGAGACTTAAAATTCACAAAATTTGGCAGGGGTAGTAGGACTCGAACCCACCCTTAAAGTTTTGGAGACTTCCGTGCTAGCCACTGACACTATACCCCTATTTGAATGTTTTTTTATGAAATTTTACGAACAAATCTCCGAACAGCAAAGATTTGTAATTTTAAATACCTTGATATTTCAATGTATTTTTAGCATAATATGCTAGTAGACTAGTGGTTTTGGAGACCTTGCGTGCTACTTTGATGCTCTGTCCTAATTATGCATACAAAAGTATAGCACAGATTTTGCTTTTTTGCAAATGTTTTTTTAGTAAATTTAAAAACAAAAGAATTGTTTATTTTTGTAGAAAAAATTGACTTGTTGATAATAAAAATGATACAATATGATTGTATGACATTTTATATTCATAAAATAAAATATTATACATTTGGCAAGCAAATAAGAAAGGATAGTATACTTATGAATAAGATAGATAATAAATTAGAGCATACCATACTTATTGCAGATGACTCTGAAATGAATCGTTCTTTATTGGCAGATATGCTTGGGAATGAATATAAGATAATTGAAGCTGAAGATGGAACTCAAGTTCTTGCTCATTTACAAAATGAAGGTGTTAAAGTAGATTTAGTTCTTTTAGACATTGTTATGCCAAATATGGATGGTTTTGAAGTTTTAGCTTATATGAATCGAAATGGTTGGATTAAAGATATCCCTGTTATTGTTATTTCTTCAGAGACCTCACCATCTTGTATGGAACGTGCTTATGAACTTGGTGTGACGGATTTTATTAATCGTCCATTTGATGTATGGATTGTTAGGCGACGTGTTATGAATACACTTATGCTTGCTAGCAAACAAAAGATGTTAGTAGGTATGGTAACTGACCAAATTTATAAACGAGAAAAAATGAGTAATCTTATGATTACTATTTTAAGCCATATTGTTGAATTTAGGAATGGGGAAAGTGGTATGCATGTTCTACACATTAGAACCATTTCTGAAATTCTTTTAAAAAATCTTGTAATTAAAACAAACCAATATGGTTTAAGTCAAGCTGATATTTCCTTAATCGGAACAGCCTCTGCTTTGCATGATATTGGTAAAATTGCTATACCCGATAAAATATTAAATAAACCTGGGAAACTTACAAAAGAAGAATATGAAATCATGAAAAAACATTCAGAGTATGGAGCTTTGATGTTGGATGATTTGAATTTTCTTCAAGATGAAAAGTTGGTTCAATATGCTAGACAAATTTGTCGATGGCATCACGAACGATATGATGGTAAAGGTTATCCAGATGGATTAAAGGGTGATGAAATTCCTATTTCTGCTCAAGTTGTTGCATTAGCTGATGTATATGATGCCTTAACAAGCTCTAGGGTATATAAAACAGCTTATTCTCATGACAAGGCAATGCAAATGATTTTAAATGGAGAGTGTGGGGTATTCAATCCCTTGCTTATAGAGTGTTTGCTAGAAGCCGAAGAGACTTTAATTGAGGAAGTTAAAATAAACTCCTTTAGTCGAGACACCTATGATAAAATGAATCATATAACTGATGAAATATTACAAGATGATGCATTATCTCCTTCTGCAAGAACTTTAATATTATTAGAAAACGAGCGTACTAAAACACGATTTTTTGCTGAACTTTCTCAAGAACTGCAATTTGAATATGTAATGGAAACCTCTCTTTTAATGATTTATGATTTTGGTAAAAAGAAGCTTGGTTTAGATGAGCTGATTATGAATCCCTTACAAAATGAAAAAATAATGAAGGTATTTGGTGAAGAATCCTTGAAGCAGTTTGTGGATTTAGTCGAAAAAACCACACCGAAGAATTATGCATTTAGTATGGAAACACTAGCCCAGTTTGGTGAGGAATCTCGTTGGGTATGTGTATCAGGACGATCCTTATTTAAAGGAGAACCAGCAGTTCGTACTAGCATTATTGGTAAAATCATCGATATTAATACAGAGCATAAGGTGCTAAAAGATTTACAGCATAAAGCAACACACGATTCATTAACCTTATTATATAACGCTGGAACTGCGAAAGAGAAAATAACAGAGTGTTTAAATGAAAATAAAGACTACGTTTTACTCATTCTTGATTTAGATTATCTTAAAACTATGAATGATACTTATGGGCATAATTTTGGAAATCAAGTTTTGCAGCATATTTCTTCTAAACTAAAAAGCACTTCAAGAGGAAATGATATTATTGCACGTATTGGAGGAGATGAATTCCTAGTATTTTTTGAAGAACATAAGACACAGGATGCTACAATTCAGTGCATTTTTAATGCTTTAACAGAGCCATTTAACGACTTACATCTTTCTGTGAGCGTTGGTGTAGCTACTACAAAAGAATGTGGAAAGGAATATGATTATTTATTCAATTGTGCGGATAAGGCATTATATAAAGCTAAAAATGACGGAAAGCATTGTATTCGTTATTATGATAAGTCTTTAATTGTGAATTCATCAACTATGACAAGTATAGATGATATAGATACTGAAAATGGGTCTTTTATTACTTTACATTCTCCAGAGGAATTAAAAGAATTTTTGAAAAACATCCATAGTGTTTATGAAAGGACAAGAATATACAATGTTGAAACTGCGAAATGTTATCATATCGATGAAGATGGAAACCTGCTTGACATTACAAAAAATGATACCTACATTAATGCAGGAAGAATAAGTACCTATGGTCGTGCTTTGATGACTAGAGGAAAAGCAAGTGAAGTAGCATATCGTGGAAACAATTTATATTATATTAATGCAATCTATTTAGAATGTGGCATTATCCCCTATGTTTTAGAGATTATCACACCCTTAAGAGATGATACAATAATTGACAATCATTTTACTAAAGCAAGAATGATTTTTGACATTGATAGTCAAGGTGAAAAGAAGTATAAAGATCCAATATTTAACATTTATAATAAGGTCTTTTATGAAGAACAGTTAAAAGATACTGCTGGACGCTATTCTCTAGCAAATATTGAAGTACATATGAAGAACAATGAATTAGAAAAAGTGATTTCAACGTTAAAATCGCATATTCGTTCTACAGATATGGTAATTCGATATGAAGAGAACGAATTCTTAATTATTTTAGAAAAAATTCAAGAAAAACATTTCAAATTAATAATAGAAGAAATATATAAAGACATATCAAAATTCTGTAAAGTGTATATAGGAGCTTGTCAAACTTTAGGTAGAATAGAAAGTTTAGCTTTACTTGCAAACAAAAATTTGAATTTAGCAAAAACAAGTTCTATAGGATTCGTCTATAAAAATGTGTCAAAGGAGTAAAAAACTATGAATCTACAAGAATTTTACAATAGTATACATGTAAATCCGACAGAGGTTATGCATCGTTTCGGAAATAATGAAGAAATGCTTGCAAAGTTTTTAAGAAAGTTTTTAGAGGATAAAACATTTTTAGAATTGACTCAAGCCGTGGAAAATAAAGATTGGGAAATCGTCTTTCGTACTGCCCACACCTTGAAGGGCTTAAGTGTAAATTTTGATTTTAAGGAATTATTTGAGTTATCCTCTAAAATAGTAGAAAGATATCGAGCACAGGATTATGAAGTCATTTCAGAATGGTTTGAACGATTAAAAATTTGTTACCAAACTTTAGTTGATAATCTTAGAAGATATTTGGAGGAATGATATATGTCTACATCTAAAGTCTTTAGAGATTTTGTTTTAGAGCAAATGAAAGATTTACAAGGGATTACCTGTAGACCAATGATGGGAGAATATCTACTATATTATAATGAAATTTTGTTTGGCGGAATTTATGATGATAGAGTTTTAGTTAAAAAAACTTCTACTAATCAAGAATTTCAATTAGAAGAGCAGATTCCTTATGCTTCAGCAAAGCCAATGTTCTATATTCAAGATTTAGATCATCCCCAATTTTTAAAAGAAATTATTTTAAAAACGGTTAAAGGAATTCCTTTAAAGAAGAAATAAGTTCATTTTGTAAACATTTTCTTTTAAAAAAGTAAAACATCGTTGACATTTATGTAATAATTTGATATAAATTGTAGGACGAGTCAAAAATTGGCTTGAATTTAAACTATAATGCGAGGGATTTTAGTATGAAGGTCGCGATTGTTTCAGATAGTAATAGTGGAATAACCCAAAAAGAGGCATCTGAGCTCGGAATAAAAATTGTACCTATGCCTTTTACTATTGAAGGTGAAGAATACTTTGAAGATATTAACCTAACACAAGAAGGATTCTATGAAAAACTTTTAGGAGATGTAGAAGTTTCTACATCACAGCCTTCAATTGGTTTTGTAATGTCCATTTGGGATGAATTACTGAAAGACCATGATCAAGTTGTATATATTCCAATGTCTAGTGGTTTGTCTGAATCTTGTGCAAGTGCATTACGTGTTGCACAGGCAGAGTATAAGGGACGTGTATTTGTAGTGGATAATCAAAGAATATCTGTTACTCAAAGACAATCTGTAATGGATGCTTTAGAACTAGCAAATAAAGGATATAATGGACAAGAAATTCATGATATCCTAATGAAGGTCAAAATGCAATCAGATATTTATATAATGGTAGATACACTGAAATATTTGCGTAGAGGTGGCAGAATAACACCAGCTGCAGCAGCAGTAGGTAATTTATTGAAAATTAAACCAGTTTTAAGAATTTTTGGCGAAAAACTAGATAAATATCGTATGATGAATCGTACCTTAGAAAATGCTAAACGAATTATGCTAGATGCAGCCAAAACTAGTATCGAAGGTTTCTTAAAGGAAATTGATGGTAGGACAGATAATGTACACTTATTTGTTGCATATACTGGTACAGATAAATCTGTTGCAGAGGAATTTTCTGAAATTATTAAAAAGGAATTTGGCGTTTCAGATGTGCTTTGTAACCCTTTATCTCTTTCTGTTTCTTGCCATATTGGAGATGGAGCTTTAGCAATTGCAATATCCAAAGCGTTGCCTGAAGAATTATAAAAGCCGAAAAAAGGAGACTGCTGAAAAAGTCTCTTGAGGTTTAACAGGAAGTAAGCCACGATTA
>JAMPGQ010000088.1 GCA_023663825.1 Anaeroplasma bactoclasticum | reverse complement strand
TAGTGCTGATGTAAGCACGCCAACTGATTCTATTTGGGGACACTAATTAAAAAAAAGGATATAGGGTGCCAATTTAAATGACCCTATATCCTTTTTCATTAATAACTTGCATAATCCTTTTTTATTAGGTAAAAATATAAGTACTATAAAGAAAAGGATGATAATATGCATAAGACAATTTGGCAAGAAGAAAATTTAAATTCTTTTGATTCATTACAAGAAAGCATTGAAACAGAGATTCTTGTCATTGGTGGAGGGATATGTGGAATACTTACGGCGTATTATCTTTCAAAAAAATTCAAAGTGGTTCTTGTAGAGGCAAATAAAATTGCCAGTTCTAGAACAGGAAAAACGACAGCAGTTATTACAGCTTTACAAGATGCTTTGTATAATGATTTGATTCAAAAGCTTGGTAAATCTGCTGCAAAGAAGTATTTAAATGCTAATTTAGAAGCGATTGAGGAGTATAAAAAACTTTCTTCAATTTACGATTTTGATTTTGAGAGGGTGAATTCTTATAAGTATTTTAAAAATCAAAAATATAAACTAGAAAAAGAATATATTGCGATTAAAGAGTTAGGGTATTCTCCAATAATAGTAGATGATTATGCACTTTGTTTTCCTAATCAAGCCCAAATGAATCCGCTAAAATTAATTTCTAATTTAATAAAGCATTTTAAGATTTATGAGAATACAAAAATAGTTAAGATTAAAAACAAAATTGCTTATACTGAGCAATATCAGATTAAAGCAAACCACATTGTTGTTACAACAGGATACCCATTTTTAAAATTGAAAGGATTGTATCCGTTAAAACTGACTCAAAAAAAATCTTATGTTGCAGTTGTAGAAGATATTCAAAATGATAAGGATTTTAATGCGATAGGAAATGAAGAAGGAGATTTATATTTTAGAACTTATAAAAATCATCTTATCATTGGTGGAAATGATCAAAAAACGGGAAATACATTTGCTGGCTTTACTCCTATATTACGCTATATAGAAAAGAACTATTCAGAGCATAAAATATCCTTTCAATGGGTAAATCAAGATTGTATTACACTTGACGGATTACCATATATTGGAAAATATTTTAAACATCAAGATATCTACGTAGCTACTGGCTTTAATCTTTGGGGAATGACAGGATCGATGATTGCAGCACATGTTATTGCAGATGCTATTTTAAAAAGAAATAATCCATATGCATATTTATTTAGTCCTAAACGAAGAAGTCCGTTTTTACCTTTACTACAAAATGTTGGTACGGCATTTATGAACTTATTAAAACCAAAGAAAAGGTGCACTCATTTAGGATGTGCTTTATATTATAATAAAGAAGAAAAAATCTATGAGTGTCCATGTCATGGTTCTAAATATGATTTAGATGGAAACATTCTTTATAACCCAGCAAATAAGAAGAAAAATTTATAGAAATAAAAGGGCGTTAATACTAAAATTAAAATAAACCCTATAAAGTAAAATCAACATCTTTTAGTCTGATCTACTTTATAGGGTTTATTTTGTTATTTTAATTGTTCTTTAACAAATTCATATAAGTTAACTGCATCAGCCTTTTTGGTAGAAGCTTCAAGAGATATCACTTGAACAGTCACATCCTTATTTCCGAATTCAATGGTGATTTCATCACCTATCTTTATTTCTTTAGAAGGCTTTGCAGGTTTTCCATTAACTAAAATTCGTTCATTAAGGGCAACCTCTTTAGCTAATGTTCTACGTTTGATTAAACGAGAAACCTTTAAAAATTTATCTAGTCTCATTCTTCTGTAGGTTTATCCTCGGAAGAATTTGGAGTATCTGTTGCAGAATCATTTTCTTTAGCTTGAGTATTTTCAGTTTCAGCAGGAGAAGAGACTTCATTAGTTTTTTCTGCCTCTTTATTAGCCACATAATCATCATAACGCTTTAAATGTCCTGTAGCTTCAATTTCATCAATATCTGTCTTAGTTAATGTTTCAACCTTTAATAGATACTCTGCGATAGTATGTAGTAAAGGAAGATTATCAGAAATAACTTGTTTTGCTTTTGCATAACATTCTTCAATAATTCTTCGAACCTCTTTGTCTATTTCTAATGCGACTTGATCAGAGAAATTTCTTTCCTTTAAATAATCTCTTCCTAAGAATACGTTTCCTGAAGGCTGTTCATATTGAACGGGACCTAAAGAAGACATACCATATTCTGTAACCATTGCACGTGCAAGACGTGTAGCATTTTGGAAGTCATTATGAGCGCCTGTTGTAACATCAGAGAAGATTAACTCCTCTGCAACACGGCCTCCTAGGAACCCAATTATACTTTCTAGAATTTCGGTTTTGGATTTTGTATAAGTTTCTTCCTTTGGCATCATTAGGTTATATCCACCTGCTTGGCCACGAGGAATAATAGTAACCTTTTGAACGACAGAAGCATTTTCCAAACGCAAGCCTATAACTGCATGACCTGCTTCATGGAAAGCCACAAGCTTACGTTCACGTTCTGTATATTTCTTAGATTTTTTAGCAGGACCCATAATTACACGGTCAATTGCTTCATCAATATCAGTCGTAATAATAACCTTACGGTTGCTACGAGCTGCAAGCAATGCAGCTTCGTTTAATAAATTCTCAATATCGGCACCACTAAATCCAGGGATTCTTTGGGCTATTTCATCAAGTTTGATAGAAGAATCTAAATGTTTATTTCTTGCATGTACCTTTAATATAGCAGTACGTCCTGTCACATCAGGTGCACTAATTGTGATTTGTCTATCAAAACGGCCTGGACGAAGAAGAGCAGGGTCTAGAACATCTGGACGGTTGGTTGCCGCCATAATGATAATTCCTAAATTACCAGTAAAACCATCCATTTCAACTAATAATTGGTTTAAGGTTTGTTCACGTTCATCGTGTCCACCACCCATACCAGCACCACGTTGGCGACCAACTGCATCAATTTCATCAATAAATATTATACAAGGGGAATGCTCCTTTGCAGTTTTAAACATATCACGAACACGAGAAGCACCAACACCTACAAACATTTCTACGAAATCAGATCCAGAAATAGAGAAGAAAGGTACATTAGCTTCACCAGCTACTGCCTTAGCAAGCAATGTTTTACCAGTTCCTGGAGGGCCTACTAATAGAACACCCTTAGGAATTCTAGCTCCAATTTCAGAATACTTTCGTGGATTCTTTAAGAAATCAATGATTTCTACTAGTTCCTCTTTTTCTTCATCACAGCCTGCAACATCATCAAATGTTACGCTTTTACCACGTGTAAGACGAGCAGTAGATTTTCCAAAGTCAAATGCCTTGCCATTTCCTTGACTTCTAAACAAGAAGATGAAGAAACCAATCATAATAACATATGGAATTAGGCTGATAATTAAAGATAAGAAGATATTAGTTTCAAGCTTATATAAGCGAATGCTTAATGCATTTGCTCCAGTAGTGATTTCGTTAAATTGTTGAATTGTAACATAACAAATAAAGCTTTTTTTATCTTTAAATTGTCCTGAAATAATATAGATAGATTCATTATTAGTTCCGCTTGCTGGTTGAGCTGATACAGTAGAAGAATCTACCGGATTTTGGGGATCGACAATTGCAGTTTCTAATTCAGTAAAGCTTAGCTGCTTTGGATTGGGTTGTGTTAGGTATCTAATAAAAAGAATGATACCTATAATCGCAATAATGACGATTAGTGGAAATTTCCAATCAAATCTTCTGCCTGGACCTTGTTGTTGATTTTGTTTTTGATTATTATCTTGCATAGTTCCTCCTACTTGGAATATACCTCTTTCTTTAATACTCCGATATAAGGTAAATTCCGATATTTCTCATTGTAGTCTAATCCGTATCCTACAACAAACTCGTTGGGGACAAGACCTCCTACATAGTCGGCTTCAATAGGTGCGACTCTTCCTTCCTTTTTATCAAGAAGTACACATAGCTTGACGCTTTTTGCTCCTCTTGCTTTTAGAAGCTGAACAACCGCATTTAATGTTCTGCCTGTATCTAATATGTCATCAACGACAATAATATCTTTATCCTCTACATTTACATCTAAATCATGATTAATTCTTACATTTCCTGTAGATTTTGTACCAGCATAAGAAGAAACATCCATATATCCAACTGTGCAATATAAATCTACATGTTTTAAAAGATCCACCATAAATGGATTACAGCCTTTTAAAAGTCCGATAAATAGTGGCTCTTGATTTTCATAATCTTTTGTGATCTGATTGCCTAATCTTGTGAGCATTTCTTCAATTTGTTCAACTGACACACTGATTTTCTTTATATCATTTTTCATATTAAACTTCCTCACAAACAAGAAATATATCACTCTTATCCTTTTGGTTTTGTACAGCTTGACTTTTCGCCAAATTGTAAATCCATAATAAATTTCCTTCTTGATCAAAAACCAAAGGAATTTGATTTCTTTTTGAAACAGGGATTTTTTCATCAATAAGGATTCGAGCAACTTTTTTATTACCATAACTCATATTTATAAAGTCACCCTCTTTTTTATTACGAATGAAAAAAGGCAACTTTAAATCATTATAACATAATTTCAAATACTTTTCATTATTTTGTGGTATTTTTTTTGAAAAATAGAACTTATATCGATTTAGTATGAGTTTGGTGTCTTCTAATTTTAAGGTTTCATAAAAAGAATAAGACTCTTCCTTTTTATTTATATAAGCTTTACCATACTCTATTACTAAAGAATATGAATCCTTCAAATGATAAATGCAGTTTTTATTTTGTTCTATCAATTGAACACATTTAATAATGATATCAAAATTTTTTTCTATTTGATAGCGTTCAAATAACAAACATAGAATATCTTTTTTTAGGGCAACATCTAATTCTAAAAAAGAAGATGCTTCAATACTATTGTTTTGTTTATCTAAATAATTTATACTTTGTTTTCTAATAAAATTAAAGGATTCTTTTGCTTGAATAGAAAACTCTTGTATTTTTTCTAAATAACTTACGTTTTCTTTTTCCAATAAAGGAAGAATGTGATGACGAATTCTATTTCTCAAATAGTCATCAGAAGCATTAGAAGAATCTTCAAAGTATGTTAAATTATGCTGTTTTGCATAAGCATAAATCTCATCTTTGCTTACACAAAGTAATGGACGTATTAAGCAGTAATCTTTTTCCTGTTGTGCAATTGAAATGCCAGCATAGCCATATAAATTTGAGCCATTTAGTAAACGTATAATGATTGTTTCTGCTTGATCATTTAAATGATGTGCTGTAGCAATTAAATTCGTGTGATACTTTTTTGCAAGCTGTTTAAAAAAGGTATAACGTGCATCATGTGCATTACTTTGAAAGTTGTCATAACCAGAATCGTAATAGTCTAATAATTCAAAAGGAATATTCAGGTTTTCTGCAAGCTCTTGCATAGCTTTTTGTTCCATAGAAGCTTGTTCTCGTTTATGGTGATTTACATGTGCTAAAACGAGAGAATATTTTAATTGGTGAAGTATATGCAATAGGCATACTGAATCTACTCCACCTGATACTGCACATATAATTGGCTTTGTTGCTGGAATTAGATTGTGTTCTTTAATATACTTTTGAACTTTATATTGCATATTTTCACCACCTTAAAGAATTTCAATCAATTATATCATATTTATAACTTGATTTTAAGGTGTTATTTCATTTCTTTTAATCTTTTATTTAAATATTCAGGTAATTGTTCTAGGAACTTGTATTTAGAAATTCCCATATTTCTTGTATTCATTAAAGTAGTTCTACAAACAAATCCATCTGCCTCAGGACATAGTAC
>JAMPGQ010000087.1 GCA_023663825.1 Anaeroplasma bactoclasticum | reverse complement strand
TAGGAACATAAACATCTACAGCCTCATATTCATCTAAAATCAAAGTAGAATTAAAGCCTAGCTCCACATTAAAACCATTTAATTTAGAATGCTTTACTTTAGCTTTAAAAGAGCTTTCGTTTTCTATACCAAGATTGCGATAATTATTATGCTTTACTTTAGTAATATAAATTTCTGATTCATCTGTAAAGTTGTAAGAAAATCCTTTAGCTTTATAAAGACAATGTGCTTGATTATAGTCAAGCTTACTGCTATAACATAGCTCTTCATTACCATTTGTCTCCAGCTTATAGGTTAATTCAAAATTACCTACAGTTGACATATAGTCTGAGCCTTCACCATACCTAGTAGGATTGTAGAGATAAAAATATGTTTGAATCATATCTTCATCCTCTAAATAGCTTTCAGACATTCCAACAACATACCATTTTGCATAGTCATAGCTAGGCTTATAGTAATCGTTAATATCCATACCTAATATAGTGAAATCTTCTTCAATCGTGGTTGTATCATTAATTACACTATAATCATATTCAGCATAAGATGTTAAACTAAATAATAACAAAAACATACTTATTAAAGCTGGTAGTATTAATCTTTTTCTCAAACTCTCACCTCCTCATATAAGAAAGGGATAAGAGGGTCAAGCCCCTCTTATTATTTCTTAAACTTCTTTCTTAAAATAAAGAAACCAACAATAGCTAGTCCACCACCAATATAAGTAAACCAAATCCAGAAGGTCCATTCCTTCCAATTTTTAAAATCAAATAGCTTTGAAGCATAATCCTTTGTGCTAAAGAATCCATCCTCTGTAGCTGCTGGTTCTTCATTATCTGGATTGTTAGGCTTAACAGCTAAATTAAATGTATAAGCTTCTCCACTATAAAGAGTTACAGCTAGCTCATAGGTTCCAACCTCATACTCATCAGATAATCCTTCAATAGAAGCTATCTCTTCAGCTTCCACTCCTAAAGACTTAGCTACATAAATCATAATCTGATCTTCTGTGATTGCCTCACCTTCAGAAGCTACAATAAAATACCTGTTCAGCCATACTTCAGGTGAGGTATCATCCTTTACCTTATAAGGAACTGGAAAGGTTCTTTCATTGCCTGAAGAATCTACAGCTTTAATAACTCTTGTATATGTTCCTGGTGTTTTATAGTTTAAAGCATAGTTGTCGTCATCTGTAATTGTGTAGTCTAGAATTGCTCCATCATATTCATCTGTAATGGTAATAGAGGCTCTTAGTTCTTCATCTGTGTATCTTCTAGAGTTTCCTAGCTCAACCTCTGAAGGTGCTACAATTACTGGTGCTCTATCATCTATTACACTAAGAGTCACTTCTGCTTGGGCATAATTTCCTGCCTCATCTGTTACTTTTGCTTTTACTACATAGGAGCCCTTCTTATTAAAGCTTGCTGTATAGGTATCTGTTAGAATCTCAAACTTTAAATTTTCTAAAGAGGTTACATCGTCAGCTATTGTAAATAGACTCTTTAAATCTGTTATCTTATTGTAATAGGTTACAGTTTTATTCTCTCCTGTAATCGTTGGTGCTACCTTATCCTCTACCGTGATTGTAATAAATGCTGTAGTTCTATTATTCGCAGTATCAAAAGCTTCACACTCTACAGTGTATGTTCCTGGAATATTCCAATTTGCTGAATATGAATTATCAATAAGTCTCTTTGATTTTAGAGAAACATCATCTGAGGCTGTAAATAAAGCTAATATTTCATCGGTTGAAAGCTTAACATTATTGGGTTGTGTTTTGTTGGTTCCTGAAATTGTTGGTGGAGTCTTATCTACTACGGTAATTGAAATGGTTGCACTTGCAAAATTCCCTGAAGTATCTGTCGCCTTACATTCAACCAAATATACTCCTGGTATATTCCATTTTGCCTCATAATCATTTCTGGTTAATACCTTTGTAATCTCTGATGCAGAATTATAGTTATCACTCACTTTAAATTGTGAACCTAAAATTTGATAGTCTTGTAGATGAACATTATTCGCTTGAGCAGTTAGATTTGTTCCTGTGATTGTAGGCTTAGTCGTATCTAATACTCGAACCGTGATTGTATAGTTAGCTGAAGTATTACCTGAAGCATCCACTCCTCTTACAACGATACTATAATCTCCTAAGGTTCTATTGCTAGAATCATAATTTGAAGAAACTACCTCTAATGTTGGATTATCATCAGTATCATCTGTTACCTCAATATTGGATAAAATATCAGCTTGTGAAGGTAAGCTATCCACATTCACTGAAATTAGATTTGTTCCAGTAATCGTTGGTGCTGTACGATCAGGAGTTATTCCACACCAAAGGTCAACAATATGAATTGAGGCATAACAATTAAATGTTTTCTTAAAATAACCAACATAACAATTCATAGCCTCAAATTTTAGCTTATGTGCTACTTGCATAGTAGATGAATCACAGCATGTAACGTGCTCATGTACATTTGCAGTATCCCATACAAAATGATTTGTAACCTTTATAAAATTACTTTGTAAAGCTGTATAAGTACAATTATCATAATCAGACCTATTAATTGCAAAAAGCTCATATGCAGGAAAATTATACATACCCTGTGTTGTGACAAACTGTCTATAATCTAATTTTTCAAGATTGATTACATCATAATTTCCTGAAACTAAGTCTACCTCAGAAATAGATGTAGTATTTGAATGCCCTGTGTGTGAAGATGTAGCAGCATTTGAGCTAATAGGACTTACAAATAAGCTTGTTAAGGCTAGTCCTAACATTCCTAAACAAGCAATTAGTTTTTTCTTCATTTTTTTCTTTTCCTTTCCTTTATTAGTTTTTAAAGTTAAGGTTTTTTCCGTTTTTAATTTTTGTTTTCTCCTTCTGGCTTATTATACCAACGCTCATACACCTCCTTTTCGGTAATTCCATATAACTCAAGCCCAGCTGGATATGCCATGTGTAACATAGAGTCCCTACTTAATACCATAGAAGGCTCCCAGCTTTCTACATCATAGAAGGTCTTGGTCGATTTTTTGGCTCTTGATTCTAATACATCAGACATATACTTATGATTATATCGCCCCATAGAATCCGTCATCCTAAAATAAAAATCTACTCTGTAAGCTTCATGATATAAAGGTGTCTCTCTATTTAGTAATTGTTTTAAGGAAGCTTCCTTTAAATTAGGGGCTGTAGGCTGGTCTGATATGGTAGCTGTAATTCTAATAACTCCATATCCTCTCTTAAGCTGTTCTATTTTTTCAAGTAACTTCTTATTCCATTTAGCCATCTTATCAGAAAGCTTAGAGGATTTCTTAAGCTCCTTATTCTTTATCTCTTCAATTAAAGCTAGATACTTATCATCTCCAGAAGCTTTATAAAGTCTTTGATAATACTCTATTTGTTCCTGGCGTTTATAGACGATTGTATTGTTAGAATCATCAAGCTTTAGATTCCCTTTTTCTGCAAAGTAATTGGTGATGTTTTGAAATACTCCTAAAATAGCTACTCTCTTCCCTGCTCCTAAATATTCCTGGCGTTGAAGGATATTGATATAGAAGTCATCTAACTCTCTTAGCTGCTTATTCATACGTGAGGCATCATGACATATTTGGATGTAGTTTAACATATCATAGCTATGCCCATAATATGCTTTCCATTCTCTTCTGTGATGCTCTTTTATAAAGGTTGCTACCTTTGGATTTAAATTATTATCCCATGTATCATCCTCTGAAAGCTCAATAATAGTCCAATCGATAATCGGATTTTCTACTACTTCTTGAGCCAGAATTTTATTTTTAACACCATTTTCAATAAATTCAAAGATTTTGGGTTTGGGGGTTGCTACTGCCTCATAATAGGTGCTATATATTTTACCCATGAGCCCTGTTGCAGGATCCTCAATATAAGGCTGATTAATTAAAGTAAACTGTTTCATAATATAAAGCCTTACATATAAAAACATGTATTCATTTAACAGCTCTAAAAAATGCTTCTTTGAAATTCCATCATTATAGATATACTCACTTTCAATGCTAATCTTATCTTCTAAGAATTCCTCATACTCAGCTATTAGAATCTGATAGTTAATTTTAGGTAAATATCTTTCCTTTAGAAAAGCTTGTATATCACTTTGTTTACAAAGCTTGATAAATGCTTCTCTTCTATCTGACTTAGAGCTGGATAGAAATTTCTCATAATATGTATTACATGCTTGATTCACAAATTGGAAATCAAAGACATAACAAATCTTTCTTATCTTTGCCATAGCTTGAGGAATGATTCTTCTATTTCTTCTAACTAGTATTGATGTAAATGAGATTCCTGTAGTATCCTTTCCAATTCTAGGTGGTCCATATATCTTAATAATCGGTGGAAGGAGTTCTTCTACATATTTCTCAGTTAGCCTTACATTGTTTTCTAGTAAAGTATTCATACCTAGAAGCTTATAGTAAATATAAAATATCAATGTGATTCCAATCACTCCAAAGGATAAGCTAAAGATGGAGTAAATGAGTAAATCCTCTCTAGCTTTAAATCCATAAAGGCGAATTAGATAGATAGTGTATAATATTACATCTATGAAAAAGCACAGCTTATAAGTTACCTTTAAAAGATATTTTCGATTCTCATACACAAGCATAAAAAGCTGGTTCCATAGTAAAAACAATCCCTTAAATATAAAAGCTAGTAGCTTCTGGATTGGTCTTAAGATAATTCTAGTTATTTTCCAAGTTTCTTTAAAAAAAGCAATTAGCTTTATTTTAATAACTGATTCATTTGATAGTGGTATCATGTTATTTCCTCCAGCATCTGAGCAAATGTTTTAGTTTGAGGTGGTGCTGGATTTGCCTGTTCTGTATATTTATTTTTCATAGTATCCACTACCACTCTATCCAGGTAAACTCCATTTTCTAAAGCTTCCATCCTGGCTTTGTCTATTCGTTCCTGAAGAAGCTTAGCACGTACAAAGGAGAAGGTGGCTTTCTCTAGTTCCATATAGGTATGTGTGGTGATCCATTTTCCATCGATTAGTTCCTTTTCCTCCCATTTATGGATAAGCTTTGCTGTGGCAAGCCTTCTTAATCGTTTCTGTAAAGTGGATTCAGGAATAGGTGTAGCTGATTCCTTACATACTTCACTTAAGTATTTATGTGAGAATTCATTGCTGGTAGAAAACAATAACAATGGAAACAGTTTTTTAAAGAACTTTTGGTCTCCTTCTCTTAACGATTGATACTCTGGCTTTTTCGTATACAAGATATAGAGTGGCGTTCCATCCATTATATCAACTTGATTCTCCAAATCAAAACACCTCCTTCTGACAACAAAAAAAGGATAACAGTACGTACTTGTACCATTATCCTCGAAGCTTATTTTTTTGACATACTAATATTACCATATCTTGAGCGTTATTTCAAGCATCGAATGAACTACTACTCACAAAATTATTTTTCGATTTCTGATACAACGTGCTACACTTCAGCTACACGATGCTACAGTGTGCTAAGCTAGAGAAAAGGCAATCTATAGTAGGTTGGCGGGCGGGTGTTTTACCAAAAGAAAATATATTTTAATTTAATCAGCTACCGCTTCAATAGACAAGCTTGGCTTGGCGTTCAACAGTCCCCTATTGACCCGACTTGAAAAGGCGGGTAGAAACCCTCCAAGTTAAAAAGAACTCAAAATCGAAGTGAAAAACCACCAGAAGCAACGAATCCACTTTCTAATCTTTTATAAACACATTTAAAACCATTCTATAATATAGGATGGGGGTGGGGGTGCAAATTTTTTACTTATCCACTGCATATTTTACTCTGTAAAGGTTTATATAAAATTATAAG
>JAMPGQ010000086.1 GCA_023663825.1 Anaeroplasma bactoclasticum | reverse complement strand
TTTTTTATTCTTATTTTGTGCCATATCTTCACCTACTTCAAGAAAAATGCTATAATATACATATAAACATATTATATAATATTTTTTAAGAAAAGGAAAGGATTTTTTTTATGACCAAGCAAAACAATGCAAAAATTATACTACATGTGGATATGAATGCCTATTTTTGCTCTGTGGCTTGCTTATTAAATCCAGTCCTAAGAGGAAAGGCATTTGCAATTGGAAGAGAAAATAGCTATCGTGGAGTTATCTCCTCTGCAAGCTATGAGGCAAGAGCTTTAGGAATTCACTCTGCGCAGAGTTTAAAAGAAGCATATGATCTTGTTCCTGATTTGATTGTAGTTCATTTAGATTACTCATATTATCTTGAGTATCATCAAAAATTTTTAAAAATATTAAATGAGTATTCTAAGCTTGTAGAAGTGGCAAGTATTGATGAAGCTTACTTAGATATTACAGAAGCTTCTCAAAAAAGGCATCCTTTAGTTATAGCTAAAGAAATTCAAATGCGAATATTAAAAGAGGCAGGTTTAAGCTGCTCTATCGGCATTGCACCTACATTGTTCTTAGCAAAAATGGCATCTGATATGAAAAAACCACTAGGAATTACAGTATTAAGAAAAAGAGATGTCAAGGAATTATTATATCCTTTATCTGTTTCAGATATCTATGGTATTGGGAAAAAAACTTATCCAAGCCTAATTTCTAATGATATAAAAACCATTGCCGATTTTATGAATCCTCTAAATAAAGAAAAAATCATTAAACTTATAGGTCAAAACACCTATGACTACGCTTACTCTCATATTTTAGGAAATTCTTCTAATGTGGTTGATCCTAATAGAAGGAGTGAAGCAGAAAGTATTTCTACCTCTCAGACATTTGATAGAGTAATTAATTCAAGTATAGAGGTTTTATATGAACTTAGGAAAATGACAAGAGAAATGGTGAGCAAGCTGAATAAGTCCCATTACTTTACAAAGACTATTACGATTACTATGCGTAATATTGATTTTAAAACAATTACTAGAAGCAAGTCTATCGATTATACAGATGAATTTGAAGCAATCTATGATGTTGTAGTTGATTTAGTAGAAGAGCATTATCACAATGAGCCTTTACGATTATTGGGAGTGGGCTTATCCAATTTAAAGGAAGAAAAGGATTTGCCGAAGGAGTATAATCTATTTACATTATTAGATGAAAATGAAAAACAGATGGAAATAAATCGAATTATAAAGGAATACCAAAAAAAATATGGCAAAAAAGCATTATTCCAGGTAAAAAAGAAAAACTTGTAATTTGAAAACAATAATGGTATCATACAAGAGGTGATTTATATGAGTTTTGATGGATATGAATTTAAAAATTATATATTACATGCTTTAGAAGATTTACAATTCAAAAGCTTAACTCCTGTCCAAAAAGAAGTTTTAAATGCAATTCATATGAATAAAAATATCTTGGCAAAATCAAAAACAGGAAGTGGTAAAACACATGCTTTTCTTTTGCCCATTTTTGAAGCTTTAAACGAAGAAAATCACTCTGTTTTTGCAACTATTATTTCCCCGACAAAAGAACTTGCTATGCAGACATATAAGATGGCACAGCATATTGCCTCTTTTTCAGGGAAAAGAATAGATATTAAAATATTTTCAGGCGGAACAGACCGTTTAAAGGAAATAGAGAAGTTGAAAAGCACTATGCCACAGATTGTCATTGGTACTCCAGGAAAAATTAAAGATTTAGCTATTACCGAAAATGCTTTAAAAATATATACTTCTAAATTTTTTATTGTAGATGAAATGGATATGGCCTTAGATGGTGGCTATGAGGAAGATTTAGATGAAATTTCAAAGATTTTAGTCAATTCAAAGATGATGTTTTTTTCTGCAACTATGGAGGATAGAGTACTTCATTTTGCTAAAAAATATTTAAGTAGTCCACATATGATTGAAATAAAGGATACAAATGATGCTCAAATTGAGCATATTTGGATTCCCCTAAAGCATAAAAACCGTATAGAAATGCTTTTGAACTTATTAAACACAATACAACCTTATCTTGCAATCGTATTTGCAAATACTAAGGAAAGAGTTATAGAAGTAGGAAAAGAACTATCTAGCAGAGGCTATTTTGTTGGTCTCATGCATGGAGATTTAACTCCAAGAGAAAGAAAGCGTGTATTAAATGATTGTAAGGCTCTAAAATATCAATACTTAGTGGCTACTGATCTTGCTGCTAGAGGATTAGATATTGAAGGTGTAACTCATATTATAAACTATGAGCTTCCTTATAACTATGAATTCTATTTACACCGCAGTGGAAGAACAGGCCGTATGCATAGAGATGGAGTTGTCTATTCTTTTTATGAGGATGTCGATGATACTTATTTAGATAATTTGGCTAAGAAAAAAATTTCTCCGAATTACTATGAAATGAAAAATGGAGAATTGATTCCATATAAGGGACGTGCCACAAGAACTGCACGTATAAAACCAAAGACAGACTATCAAAAGAAAGCTGCTAAATTTGTGCCTAAGCCTAAGAAGGTTTCACCAGGGTATAAGAAAAAAATGCAGGAAAAAATTGATGACATTGCTACTCGTTTAAAAAAAAATGATCAAAAAAAGAAGAGAAGAGCAAAATAAGAAAAAGGATATAATATAATTCCATCAACTAAGTATTTATTGGAGAGTTTTATATAAATTTGCAAATAATAAGATATGCACAAGATAAAATACAGGATATTTTGAGTTTTGAAAAAAGATTAAGAGAAGAAGAAAACTTTTGGGGATGGGAAATCGATGAAACATATGTTTAAGGCAGAAAAAAAGCATTGATGACATTGCTTTTAAAAACTCAATTTCACTGCTGGCTTATGATGGAAACATCCGTAATTGGAAGAATTGATTCAACAATAGTTTCAAGCCATTTTGCTGGTTCTAAAAAAGCATTTTTGCATTGATATAAAATAAATTTCAATTACTTTTAAAAATAGAAAAAGGGAGTGTGACAAATTTATGGATTTTAAAACTTTTAAAATTTTGCATAGTGAAACTATCTGTTTTTGCCAAATCCTAGAAAACGATTTGAAATGGATTTATACATTTATGCATAAAGGAGATAAAAATAAAATTAGAGATTCATTAGAAGGAAAGAACTTAGGACAAATTATTCAGATGCTAAAAAAACTGGATAATGAGGATGATGACTTATTAATTTCTAATGATGATTATAATTTTTTAAAGCAGATGAAAAACAAAAGAAATTATTGGACTCATCAATCCTATATTGATTTTGTTTATGCAGAAGGATTTATAAATTCAAAGGAATATATACATGTATGCGAAAAATTGCAACGTGACCATGATAGGCTTCAAATTGTATATAAAAATGTTGAGCAATTAAAATTAAGAGCAAAAGAAATCTATACCCCCACATATTAGTAAAAATTTATTTTTAAAAGTACCGTTCGCCCCACCTCTCATTTATGGAAGGCAAATTTTTTAAAAAATCAGTTTTTCCTAAAAATAAATGAATTAGTATCCCCATGAAATGCATAAATATTG
This sequence comes from Anaeroplasma bactoclasticum, assembly GCA_023663825.1. GTDB lineage: Bacteria > Bacillota_I > Bacilli_A > Acholeplasmatales > Anaeroplasmataceae > Pelethenecus > Pelethenecus bactoclasticus_A. The sequence goes on along the minus strand of JAMPGQ010000086.1, from coordinate 2,286 downwards.
AGTTTTCTAAATAAAAATGGTATAATATCATTAAGTTAAATCAGCATTGAGAAAAGAGGGTTGGGAGTAATAAATGGTAACTGAATCTATATAAAAGGGAGGAAGAAATGAAAATAAGAAAAATATTTTTAATAATGCTTATCATTGGGTTTGTTTTTACTCTTTTTGGTTGCAGTAAAGAAAATGTTGATGATGAATTTGAAGAACCATTTTTTGAATCAGCTTTAGTAACTGAATTCATGTATGAAGGAAAGAAATTTATTTCAACTGATATACGAGATTCAAAGAATGAATTTGATTGCTTTTTTGGTTATTTAATAAATGCCGAGGATTTAGAAAAATGGCAAGACTATGATCATGATGATTCTTTGATTTATGTGCTTGATACACATAATAGTCTCTATAGAGTTGATATTACAGGTAAGTATACCAATCGTTTTGAAATTTACTCAATGGATAACAATGCAGATGCTTTAGCAATTTCATACAGAAAAATTATTTATAGAGTTAGGGAGGTAGAAAAATGATGATTAAGAGAAAGATAATTTTTTTTGTTTATTTTATTTGTTGCAGTTTTTTAATAGGTGCTGCCATAGTAATTGATAGTGGTGATTGTGTTGAAGAACCGATAATGCAATCACAATTATATAAAGATGTTTTAAGTGATATTCAAAATCCTTCTCATGATGCAGATAGTTATACTTTAAATAATGTAGTATCAAGAAGTGCATCATATGATTCAGCAAATATGATAAATTTCAATATGAATAACAGGACAACGTCTTGTCAATTTTTTAATGAGAATTCTTATGCTGGAATGGCAAATATCTCCACAGCATCTTTAGGACAGAGTGATATACAAAATAAAGAAAGTGAGTTGACATCAAAACCATTTATTCCTTCAGAATTTGCAAATTCTATAATGCCAACAACTGTTCTCGGTGATGATAATAGAACACGTGTAACAAATTCTTTATCTTGGCCCTATCTTCCTACATGTCTTTTAGATGTAGTTTATAGAAATGTTTATAATAATGAAGATAAATCATACCATGATTTATATTATTATTGTTCTGGTTTTATGGAAGGACCTAATTTATTAGTGACCGCAGGGCATTGTATATTTAATGATATTACTAGTGGAGATTACTATGAGGATAATAAAGATAATAGAAGATTCCCAGATGAAGTGACAGTTTATGCTGGTGCTAATAGTATAAGTGATGTAAGTTTAGGAGAAAAGTATACATATTATGCTAAAGTATCATTCATTAATATTCAAAAAACTTACTATGAGAATAAAACTTTTGATTATGATTGGGCTGCATTAGAACTAGATAGAAACTTAGGTAATCGTACAGGATATTATGGTAGAATAAAAAATTGGTATTCAGCTGGTGCTGAAGTATATTCTTATGGATATCCAGCTGATAAACCTTCAGCTACTATGTGGGAGTCTCATGGGAAGTTATTAAAAAAGACTACCTACACTTATAGATATGATTTTGATACTTTTGGGGGTCAAAGTGGCTCACCTGTATTTATGACAGATGATGATGGAATTACATATGTATGTGGTATTCATACACATGGTGGTAGTTCTAATGGGGGAACAATATTTAATTCTTTTATAATGAACTATTTAAGAAGTATTGTTGCTCGTAGTAAAAATGAAAGTTTGGTAGCAACCATAAAGCCTACAGATTATGGTTTTGCTGATGCATATCCAACAGATGATTATACTAAGACAAATTTCACTACCCATACTTTAAGTACAGGGTTTACCTTTAAGACGAGAAGATATCGTACTGGTTATATTCATGATGAATATATTGTAATGTCTCCGTTTAGAAAAGGAATTACGGAAGCCTTTATCGAATATCAATTCGATGCTCCAGTAACAAAAATAGAAGTTGATTTGTCTCATTGGCGTAATTTATCTAATGAGTGGACTTATAGTAGTAATTGTACAGCAGTTTTAAGAATTAAAAATGGTAACTCATATGTCACAGTACTAGATTTGTTGGATCCTTTCACATACTTACCAACGGATAGAACAAATCAAACAACATATACAATATTCTTTCCTACCCCTGTTTCATCTTTTGAATTTTATATGGAAAGCAAGAGAACATATGTTAATGAAAGTAATAGAGGAAGAATATGTATTGGAGATTTGAAAATATATACCACTGAAGTTTAATTCATTTTAATTGAACTTGATACAATTTAAAAGGGGCTGTGAAAAAACCTAGTTTTAGGAATTAGAAATTTACAGTCCTTTTG
>JAMPGQ010000085.1 GCA_023663825.1 Anaeroplasma bactoclasticum | reverse complement strand
TTTGCAAGTATTTATGTTCAACTATTAACAGCGGAATTTACTTTTTCAATTAACTTATTTAAAAAGAACCCTATATTTGTTGAAAAATATAGGGCTTTTTCTTGTATTTATTCTTATTTTTTGATAAAATAGATTAAAATAGTGAAAAAAGATAGGTGGGAAAAGGCTATGGATTTTTTTGGTATGATACCAGATAATTTTTTCTCTTTATTAGCATCTAAAAATAAACGAATTTATTTAGCTTCAATATTACAAAGTTTTAAGACCTATGAAACGGGCTCTATTCTTGGAATAGAAAAGAAAATTGTAGTAGATGATTTAGTAAATTTCTTAGAAAATAGTTCTTACTTATATGATGTTGAAGATGAAGAGGATGAAGAATCAAATCCTCAGTCTAAACGAGAACTTGCAAATTATATTTTAAGAAGAATGGAAGAGTGTGGTTGGATTTATATAGATGTCACGAATGACTATGAGGAAATCTTGAATTTCTCTGATATGGCTATTACGATATGTGAGGCGTTAATTACATCATATCCTATGGTTGCAGATTCTTATGGAGATAATCAAGATTCTTACGAAATTTATATGAATGAGTACCAAGGATATATTTATACCATTTATTCTATTTTAAATAATCCAGATAATGCAGATTATGCAACTCAATTTAATGCAGTATATAATAGTACAAAGCAATTGATTAGAGCATTACGTCGTTTAGATAGCAGATTAAAAGAATATATCAGTAGTGTTGTTGAGACATCAGAAATTAAAGATTTGATGGAACGCTTGATGACCTTTAAAACAGAGATTTTTGATAGAAGTTATTTGAAAATGAAGACCTCAGATAATATTAATCGTTATAGATTATCTATTGTTTCTAAGCTAGAGGCACTTTCTAATAATGAGTTTGCAATGAGTATGATTGTAAATGATTTCAAAAGAAGATATCCAGCAATCGATATTGCTACTCAAAAAGCCTCAAAAGCAATTGATGAGGTCATTGATGTATTTAATTCTATTGATACCTTTGTCTCAGAAATTGATAATAAGAATAGAACTTATATCAATTCTACTATTGGTAAGATTAAATTCTTACTTAGTGAGGATGACAATATCATTGGCAAGTTAAATTCTGTATTAAAACATATCAAGACTTCAAATGAAAAGGGAAAATTAGATAAGGCAATGCGTTTGGTTGATACAATGTATACTTTAAATCAAACGAAAGTTTATACGCAGGATAATTCCTTGTATGCTCCAAGAGGAAGCTATACAAGAAACTACAATCAAACACTTGATGCAATCAGCTTAGATTTTACATTGACACAGGAATTCCTGCAACAATTCAAATCGGCTTATAATGAGGTTGAAATTAAGAACTTCTTAGAAGCAAATATGTTAGATAACAAGCTACAAGCTAGTGAAGTTATTTCCTATAATTCAGAAAATATTACGGTACTGATGACTGTCTATAGTTTGATGTATGCTGCTGGTTTAGATTATACGATTACTATATTTGATAGTGTGATAGAACATAAAAAATATCGATTAAGAGATTTTAAAATTGAGAGGAGAGGGTAAGAATGCTTAGTGCATATGAAACAATGACTGTTGCACAACAGAATCAGTTTAGAGATACTGCAAATAAATTATTAGCTACTACCTTTTTATGTAGAGATAAGAAAGATAATAAAGAAAGCTATTATTTCCTAATGAGTTTTAAGGATTTATTTGATGAATTCTTTAAGCTATTAGGATATGAGATCAAACTAGATACAGCTTTAGGCTGTGTTATGCTAGAAGGAGCATCTCCTGCAAACACCTTGAAGCTTAGAAGAGATGAATCCATCATATTATTGATTTTACGTCTTTTATATCATGAGAAGGCTAAGGACACTTCCTTAAATGACAATATTGTTTGTAGTGTTGCAGATATTCATGAAAAATATGATTACCTACAAATCAAAAGGAAATTGAATAAGACAGATTTAGTTTCTGCAGTTCGTTTACTTAGAAGATATAACTTGATTGAGTTTACAGGTGATGTTACATCCTCTGCATGCCGTATCGTTATATTGCCTACAATTTTAATGGCTATTAAGAGTGAGGATGTCAACGAGGTATATCAAGCTATTTTAAAAATTTCAAATGAGGATGGTGACAAAGAATGAAAAAATTAGTTAAAATTCGTTTAATTAATTGGCATTATCTTTCTAATGAAACTATTCAAATTAAAGGAAATACATTATTGTCAGGACCAAATGCTTCTGGTAAATCTACAATAATGGATGCTATTACTTATATTTTAACTGCTGGAGATACAATGTTTAACCTTGCTGCTAACGAAAAGGGTAAACGTGATTTACGTGGTTATGTTAAATGTAAGCTAGGTATGGATGATAAGGAATATTTAAGAAATGGTGATGTTTCTGGTCATATTGCCTTAGAGTTTTATGATGAACGTACAGATTCTACATTTGCCGTAGGTGCAGTAATTGATGCTTTTGGGGAGCTTTTACCTGTTAAGACTTTATTCTATCGTACATTTGAACCAATCAATGATTCTATGTTTGTTTCTGAGGAACATCAAATTTATGGTACCGTAGAGTTCCGTAAGAAGAACCCTAACTTTGAGTTCTTCTTAACAAAGAAGGAAGCAAAGTGTGGCTTTAGAACTGCCTTTGGGTCTATCAATGAGGATTTCTATCGTTTGATTCCTAAGGCACTTGCCTTCAAGCCTATTGCTGATGTTAAGGACTTTATTTATCAAAATATCCTTGAGGAAAAGGAAATCGATGTTACAGCGATTAAGGATTCTATCCGTTCTTATAAGGAACTAGAAAACACCTTAAAGCTAATCAATAAAAAGATTACAGATTTAAAAGAAATCGATGGAATCTATCAAGAATTAAAGGGAATAGAAGAACGGAAAAACTATATTCAATATTTGATGCATTTATTTGATACAGAAGAAATCAGAAATGAAATCGTTGATGCAAAGCGTCAAATTGAACAACAAGAAGCTTTGCGAGTGATGAAGGAACAAGAGATTATTTCTCTAGATCAAGAGTTACTTGCTTTAAATGAACGTTCTCGTGACTTATATAACGCTTTAAGTAATAATGATACCTTTAAGGCTGAGGAATATATTAATCGTGAAATCTTAAAAACACAAACAAATATTACTTCTCTAGAAGCAAATCAACAAGTCTTCTTAAAGCGTGCAACTAATTATAAAAATGCAATCAATGATTTAAGAAAAATTTCTAATGAACGTCTATTTCAAGAGATGGCTAACCTATCCTTAGTTCAAATTAATACGATGGATGTTGAGGCTTCCAAGATGAAGCTAAAGGATTACCAATCTCGTTTAACCGCAGTTCAAAACAGAATGAATCAGGAATTAGGCTCTTTAGATACAAAGAAGCGTGCCTTAGTTGCTCAAATTAATGAGATTTCAACTAATCTTAAGGGGCTAGATCAAAATCGTATCAACTTCCCAACTCAGCTATTACAGATTCGTGCTGAAATAGAAGAGGGTTTAAAGAGAATTTATAACTATGATATTAAGGTTCATATCTTTGCTGAAATCTGCGAAATCACAGATCAAAATTGGGCAGATACAATTGAAATTTTCCTAGGTAATCGTCGTTTCAATATGATCGTTGAACCAAGATATTTCGACCAGGCTTTACAGATTTATTCGAGAATTAAAAACAAATATCGTCTATATGGTATTGGTTTAGTAAATACTAAGCAAATTTCTAAATTTACTCGTTATGAAGATAGATCCCTTGCCTCTATTCTTGAAAGTGAAAACCAAGATGCAAGATGCTATATCAATTACACCTGTGGTAATGTCATTATGTGTAATGATGCAATGGAGCTTGAAAACTATCAAACTTCTATCACAAATGACTTATTGATATATCGTGGATATGCTGTTACTAGTTTAAATCCAAATGTGGAAAAACCATTTATTGGTAAAAATGCTGCATCTAAGCAGGCTATTTTATGGCATGAAAAGGCTGATATTGCTCGTAATGAATATGTAGCCTTAAATGGTCAAATTGAAAATTTAAATAAGATGTTAAGCTTAATCGATCAAATTGATGTTCGTCCATTAATTGAAGATTTAGATAAGGCATTATTATTAGAAAAGGAAAAGCATACTTTAGAGGATTTATCTAAGCAAGCAGAACGTCAAAAGACTGCAACACCTTCTGAGCTTCAAGAGGATTATGATAAGGTATTAGATACAATCAAAGCCTGTGATGCAAAGAAATTATCCTTAAGTAAGGAGATAGGTGGTATTGATAATGCAATTGAAGCATTAAATACAATTATCTTCAATAAGGGTAATGAGCTTGTTGTTTTAGAAAATGAGTTAGAGGAGCTTTCTGGTGGTTCTGTTGTATTAGAACAGAAAGCTAAGGATGAATATAAGGCATTAGTTTTAAACAAGAACTTTAAGACTGCCTTCAATGAATATCAGGAAAAGTATAAGACAGAGGAGGCAAGCTTCACGCTATTATCTGATACACTTGTTGCAAAGCAATATGGTTATATTAATACTTATAATTCAACCTTCTCTATAGGCTTAACCGAAATTGATAAGTTCTTAGCTGAGTTAAATAAGCTAGAAAAGACTGAATTAATTAAATACGAACAAAGAGTTCGTAGTGCTAGAGAGGCAGCAGAGGTTGTATTTAAGGAAGACTTCATTGCTAAATTAAGAAATAATATCTTGACAGCTGAGCAAGAGATTATGCAAATCAATAAGACATTATCTAATATTACATTTGGTGATGACCATTATGAATTTATCTTCCCTAGAAGTAGTGAATATGCATCCTTCTATGAGATGGTTACCTCCGATTTGGAACCAGGCGGTGGTGGTTTATTAACCTACGCCTTCCAGGAGAAGTATGATGAGCAAATTCGTGAATTGTTTGAGACCTTATCTGTTGATGAAGTGAACAGCAATGGGGCTATCAGCAAGTTTACCGATTATCGTACCTATATGGATTATGATATTCGTATCATCAATAAGAATGGCGATACAATGACTTATTCTAAGGTGTTTAAGGAAAAGTCTGGTGGTGAAACACAGGTTCCATTCTATGTAGCAATTATTGCATCCTTTGTTCGCGTATATACAAAGGGGAATGCTATTTCTGGAGACCCTATAGGGTTAGTTTTATTTGATGAGGTTTTTGATAAGATGGATGCTAATCGTATGCATGCAATGATGAGCTTCATTAATTCTATGCCACTACAGGTTATCATTGCCTGTCCACCTCAGCGTATGGATATTCTTCAGGACTTTGCCAAAACGACATTAATTATGGTTCGTCAAGGAACAAAAGCTACGGTTCTTCCTATGCTTAAAAAGGATGAGGCATCTGAGGAAGATGAGGATGGTGAAGAGTAATGAGTTTCTTTGGAAAAAAGAAAAATGAATATGAAGAGGCATCTAAAAATCTTTCTAAAGAAGAACTAGCATGCGACCGCATCATTATGGAACAAATTAATGACGATGATGAGAGGGCTGCTGAATTAGTAAAAAGATTAAAAAAGGGTGATCCTCTTGTATTAAACTTTGAGAATTTGGAGCCTATGGCTGCAAACAAACTCTTAGCCTTTTTTGCAGGTGCTACCTATGCATTAGATGGGAAGAGTGTTATGATTAATGAAAAAACGTATTTATTTGCTTTAAAAGTTAGTTTTATGGATGGATCCTTACAGGAGTTTTTACAGAATCTATAGCTAATAGAATGATATGACATGATACAAATATAGGTTTTTTACCCTATATTTGTATCTAAATTGTTATTTTTTATCAATTTTTGCAGAACAAAGTCACATATTTTTTCTATTTTTTAGTTCCCCCAAAATGATATAAGGGG
>JAMPGQ010000084.1 GCA_023663825.1 Anaeroplasma bactoclasticum | reverse complement strand
AATTCTCATAAATATTAGTATCTCCTTTATATTTTTTTCTTTTGCCTAGTATTCCTCTCTATTCTAGGCTTTTTTGGGTTGAGTTCCTTTTTTCTGGCAGATTTACAATTTCCTAAGACATTAAAAAATATTATACATAGTATAATATCTTTAACTAAATTTTTCTTACAGATTCACGCTCAATTAAATTTAAATCTAATAAAATTAATGTTTCATTCTTCTTTTCTTTATTTAAATGCTGCATAATTGTCCTACTAGCAAGTTCACCTTTTAAACGGATATCCTGCCTTATTGTTGTTAAACTTGGGTAAATAAATTTTGAATCCTGAATATCATCAAACCCAACGATAGATAATTCATCTGGAACCTTTTTGTTTCTTTCATTAAATTTACGAATAATCCCAATTGCTATAATATCTGCACAACAAACTACTGCAGATACATTTTTTTGTTCTAGCAGCTTCTCTCCAACCTTTAAGGCACTGTCAAAAGTGGCAAATTCATCAAACAAATAATCAGGCTGAATAGCTAAGCCAGCTTCTTTCATTGCCATTTCATAGCCGACATATCGCTTAAAATCGATTGTGTTCCTTTTTGGAGCACCAATAAATCCGATTTTTTTATGACCATTTTGAATCAAGTATTTCGTTGCATCATACATTCCTTTTGTATCATCTACACGAATATTATAAAAGTCTTTAGAATATTCTTCATAAACATCGATAAGAACAATTGGAATATTTAAATTTTTTATGGACTCATAAGTTTTTGAAGGATATCTACCAATTAAGATAACTCCATCTAATCCCCTACTATGTACCCACTCTCCAAAATTCCTTAAATTTTTGTGACAGCCAATTACAATATCATAATCATATTCTGCAATCCCCATTTCTATTCCACTCAAAAATTCAACATAAAAAGGGTTTTGAGTAAAAGCAACTGCAGCATTATCTAATGGCAAAAACAATCCTATCAAATGACTTTTCCCTGTTGATAGACTTCTAGCAGTAGTATCTGGAACAAAACCTAATTCCTCAATCGCCTTTAAAACCTTTTGTCTGGTTTCCCAAGAAACCTTTCCTTTATTGTTAATTACATAAGATACCGTAGTTGGTGATACATTTATACATTTTGCTATATCATAAATACTTGTTTTCCTTTTCAAGGGTTTCACATCCTTACAACATTCAATATAAATCATAACATAAATTTCAAAAAATTACCACTTATTTCATTTATTCTTTTAACTTTATAAAAATATACATGATTGAAAGCATATAAGATTATAATAAAATTTACTATGATTTTTATTTATTTTAATACTAACGAAAATGGGCTGTTAAGAAACTTTTTAGTTTCTTAACAGCCCATTATTTAGGTTAATTATTTTACAAATATTTTATCCTCTTCCTTAAATGTATAAAATTCAAACAGAGGTATATTTAGTGCTCTTGCAATACGATAGACTATAATAGCATTAGGAGCACATTTTCCATTTTCAATTTCACTTAATGAACGGACAGCAATATTAATTTTATCTGCAAGCTCTTCTTGCGTTAAATTTTTTTGATGTCTTAGTTCAACAATTCTTTTTCCTAATAATTTTCTATGTATAAACTCTTCTTCTGTATATTTTATAATGCTCACTTTTATCACCCAAATTTATTATCTTATAATTTGAGGTTAAACTCCACGAGGTTAACATCATATTTTGATAAAATTTATATTATTTTATTAAGAAAATGAGCAAAAAAGATTATAATTTAGAAAAATATAAAATATTTTAATGAGCTTAATTTTTAAAAAAATACAATCTCCTAAAACAAAAAAAGGAAATGCATTTTCAGCACTTCCTTATCTAAATTACTTTTTATATTATTTAGTAGGATATTTTTCTCTATTTGAATTATAGGATGTGTGTAATAATTCTTCTGCTTTATGAGAAAGTGGTTTTCCTAAATAATCTGCATACAGTTTTTGGATTTGAGGATTTAAATGAGAGCGTCTTAGTGGACGATTTTCATCCTCATGATATAATACCTTAGCACGCTTTTCGATGTAAGTATCTAAGATCTCATCTTCTTCATTTGGCAAGAATACTTGCTTAACATATGGTTGACCACCACCATTGATACAGCCACCTGGACAGCACATAATTTCAATAAATTGATATTTTGACTTACCATTCTTAATATCCTCTAATAATGGTTTTGCATGCTTCATACCAGATGCCATAGCAATATTTAAAGCGGTACCATTTAGCTTAACTGTTGCTTCTTTAACACCTTCAAGTCCACGACAAGGAGTTAATACTACTGGTTCCATCTCTTCTCCAGTTAATGCATGATAAGCTGTACGAATCGCAGCCTCCATAACACCACCAGTAACACCGAAAATAACACCAGCACCAGTGTAATCACCAATTAAATCATGATCAAATTCTTCATCAGGAAGCTTCTTCCAATCAATACCACTTCTACGAATTAATCTTGCAAGTTCACGAGTCGTAATAGAGATATCCACGTTAGGTAAATCTCCATTTTGTAATGCAGGCCGCTCTACCTCATACTTCTTAGCTGTACAAGGCATAATAGATACTACAAAGATATCCTTTGGATCTAGATTATTCTTTTCAGCATAGTAGGATTTAATGATAGCACCCATCATAGCTTGAGGTGACTTACTTGTAGAAAGATTTGGAATTAATTCCGGATAGAAATATTCACAATAATTAATCCAACCTGGTGAACAAGAAGTAATCATAGGAATAGGTCCAGTCTTCTTTGTTAGACGTTCTAATAATTCAGATGCCTCTTCCATAATCGTTAAGTCAGCACCAAAGTTTGTATCAAATACACGATAAAAGCCCAAGCGATGTAAGGCTGCAACCATCTTACCCGTACATGGTGTACCAATAGGTAACCCAAATTCCTCACCAATTGCTGCACGAACAGCTGGAGCTACTTGTACAATAACCTTCTTGCCAGCCTTTAATGCCTCATCTAAACGGTCAATTTGACTATGCTCCATTAAAGCACTTGTAGGACAAACATTGACACACTGTCCACATTGTAAGCATGGAGAATCAGCAAAGCTTCTATTTCCAGCAGGACCAACAATAGTGTTGAAACCACGGTTTTCAAAGCCTAAAATGCCAATACCATGAGCCTCTTTACAAGCCTCAATACATCTACCACATAAAATACATTTGGAAGTATCACGAATGATAGATGGAGCTACCTTATCATAAGTAGCTGGAGTTTGGCTACCACCATAGAAATGAGGTCTTGCCATAACTAGGTGCGCTACCTCTAGTAATTCACAATCACCATTCTTATAGCATTCTTGACAGCTACGGTTATGGTTAGAAAGTAAAAGCTCAACACTTGTTCTTCTTGCAGTAACTGCATCAGGATCAGAAATATGAATACTCATACCATCACGAACAGGATATACACAAGAAGCAACTAAATCACGAACACCCTCGATACGCACTAAGCATACACGACAGCTTGCAACAGAGCATTTTCCATTTTTAAATGAACATAAAGAAGGAATGTTATATCCACATTTACGACAAGCCTGTAACACTGTTAAAGAATCATCAACCAAATAGGAAAAGCCTTCAATTTTAATATTAACTAATGCCATTTTTATTCTCTCCTATCCTTTATAAATTGCGTTAAATTTACATGTAGCCATACAAGTACCACATTTTATACACTTATTTACATTAATTACATATGGTTCTTTACCTGGTACACCAGTGATTGCGTTTGTAGGACAAACACGTGAACACATAGAACACTTCTTACATCTTTCAGGATTGATATGATAATCAATCAAGCTCTTACATACACCAGCAGGACATCTCTTCTCTTCAATGTGAGCGATATATTCATCCTTAAACTTAAGTAGTGTAGAAAGAACAGGGTTAGCAGCGGTCTTACCAAGACCACATAGAGCACCAACCTTGATTGTTGAAGATAAGCTTTCTAGTTTTTCAATATCAGCAAGCTCACCATTACCCTCAGTAATCTTATTTAAGAACTCAAGTAGGCGCTTTGTACCAATACGGCATTGTGTACACTTTCCACAGGATTCATCACAGATGAATTCCATATAGAACTTAGCAACATCTACCATACAGTTATCTTCATCCATTACGATAGCTCCACCTGAACCCATCATAGATCCAGCAGCAATTAGGTTATCATAATCGATTGGAGTATCAAGGTCATCCTTAGTTAAACATCCACCTGATGGTCCACCTGTTTGAATTGCCTTAAATGCTTTATCATTAGGGATACCACCACCAATATCATAAATCAATTCTCTTAAGGTTGTTCCCATTGGAACCTCAACTAAACCAACATTATTTACCTTACCACCTAAAGCAAATACCTTAGTACCCTTAGAGCCCTCTGTACCAATAGAATTGAAGGCTTTAGCACCCTCACGTAAAATATAAGGTACACAAGCTAAGGTTTCTACGTTATTAATAACTGTTGGCTTGCCCCATAGACCCTTTACAGCAGGGAATGGTGGTCTTGGACGTGGATTGCCACGTTCACCTTCAATAGAATTTAATAATGCAGTTTCCTCTCCACAAACGAATGCACCAGCACCTAAACGGATACCAACACGGAAGTTGAAGCCTGTACCCAAAATATTATCTCCTAAAAGACCAAGTGCTTCTGCTTGCTTAATTGCAATCTTTAAACGAGAGATTGCCACTGGATATTCAGCACGAACATAGAAGTAACCTTGAGATGCACCAATTGCATAGCCTGCAATCATCATACCTTCAATAACAGCAAGTGGATTCCCCTCTAAGATAGAACGATCCATAAATGCACCTGGGTCACCCTCATCACCATTACACACTACATATTTAATTTCACTTGCTACATCATAAGCAAATTGCCACTTTTTACCTGTAGGAAAACCTGCACCACCACGACCACGAAGACCAGCAGTTAATACTTCAGTAATAACCTCCTGTGGAGTCATTGATAATGCACGAAGTAATCCCTTAAAGCCATCGTAACCTAAAGCTTCTTCAATGTTTTCAGGATCAATTACAGAACATCCATGTAAAGCAATACGTTTTTGTTTTTTATAGAAATTGATATCATCCTGCTTTACAACCTTCTTTTGAGTTGCAGGATCTACATATAATAAATCATCTACGATATTATGATTGATTAAATCCTCTTTAACAATTTTTTCAACATCTGCAACTGTTACAGTACGATACAATGTATCCTCAGGCATAATCTTAACGAAAGGTCCTTGAGAACAGAAACCGAAGCAACCTACTTGATTTACCTCTACAGTATCCTCTAAGCCATTTGCTTTAATTTCTTCTCTAATCTTTTCTAAGATTTCCTTAGATTCATTAGCAAGACATCCAGTACCACCACAAATAAGAACAGAACGCTTTCCGTCTTTTGAATTTAGTTTTTGATTTAAACAAGCTGTACAATGGGAAATATGCTCATTCAACTGTTCTTTAGTCTTAATTTGCTCCATTATAGTGCAGCCTCCTTTCTATAGGAATCGATAATTCTAGCTACTTCATCTACAGTAACCTTAGAATATACCTTACCATTGATAGATACTGCAGGAGCAATACCACATGCACCAATACATCTTAGGGAGTCTAAAGTAAACAGACCATCCTCTGTAGTTTCTCCAGATTTGATGTTCAAAAGAGTAGAAAACTTATCTAATACATTTTGACCACCCTTAACATAACACGCAGTTCCTAGACATACGCCAATTACATATTTTCCCTTTGGTGTTAAAGAGAAAAAAGAATAAAATGTGACTACACCATAAATTTCAGAAACAGGCATTCCTAGCTTTGCAGAAACAATTTCCTGTACCTCAAGAGGAATATACCCATATTCCTTTTGTATGTCACTTAATACTAGCATTAATGGAGTAGGTTCATTTTTATACCTGTCACAAATGCTTTCAATCAGCTTTACAGCATCATGTCTTAATTTCAAATTCAACACATCCTTTATTTTTTTTAAAATTGTTTTTACAACATACAAACATATTATAACATAATTTTTCACTAAGGAAAAGAACAAAAAAACACATTTTTTGAATAA
>JAMPGQ010000083.1 GCA_023663825.1 Anaeroplasma bactoclasticum | reverse complement strand
TAGATACTGCAATTACAGCAAATATCACCATTGTAGCACAGTGGGAAGAAAAACAAGTAACACCAGTAAAAGAATACTTTACAGTAACCATAGACTTAAATGATGGTTCTACCCCTACAACAAAAGAAGTAGAAAAGGGAAAGAAACTAACAGGAGTTACTGAGCCAACAAGAGAAGGGTATAACTTTACTGGATGGAAAGCAAATGATGCTATATGGACAATAGATACTGCAATTACAGCAAATATCACCATTGTAGCACAGTGGGAAGAAAAACAAGTAACACCAGTAAAAGAATACTTTACAGTAACCATAGACTTAAATGATGGTTCTACCCCTACAACAAAAGAAGTAGAAAAGGGAAAGAAACTAACAGGAGTTACTGAGCCAACAAGAGAAGGGTATAACTTTACTGGATGGAAAGCAAATGATGCTATATGGACAATAGATACTGCAATTACAGCAAATATCACCATTGTAGCACAGTGGGAAGAAAAGCAAGTAACTCCACCAGTTATAGAAACTGTAACTATTATCTTTAATTCTAATGGAGGTAGTAATGTTTCTAATGTTACAGTAACAAAAGGAACTAAGTTAAGTAAGCCTACTGCTCCTACAAAAGATGGATATAGGTTAGTAGGTTGGTTTAAGGATCCTAATGGCGCATCTGATCAAGAATTTAATTTTGATGAGGATGTTGTTACAGTTGGCATGACATTATATGCTGTTTGGGAAATTTCAGAATATAAAGTAGTATTTAATACATCTGGGGGATCTTCTTTACAGGATTTAACTGTAGCAGTAGGTAATAAAGTTACTAAGCCTAACCCAGATCCTACAAAAGCTAACTATAACTTTGTAGGTTGGTATGAGGATGCTGAATTTTCTAAAGCTTGGGACTTTAATACAGTTTTAGATGTAGAGCATTTTTCTGAACCTAAAATAACGATTTATGCTAAGTTTGAAGAAAAGCAAGCAGAAGATGAAGATAGACAAATTAAATTCCCATTTAGCTCCTTCCACACAACTGCTCAAGCAAATTTAGATTCTAGTTCTGGAAAGACAAATAAAGAGTTAACTACAGGTCAGTTTATTGTTGAGGCTGGTGTTAAAACAGAGTCTGCAGTTTTAAATACTCAAGGGAAGTCTGTTACTTTTACTGTAAATGGTAAGGTTAGCAATGGATTTGTATTAACTGGTTCAGGAGCTTCAGGAACGACAAAAATTGTAACTGTACAATTAAAACAAGGAAGTAATGTACTAAATACTTGGGAAATTGAATATCAGAAATCTAAAACGATTTCTATGGATGGATTAGATGCAGGTACATATACAATAACTACAAATGCTTCTGTAAAAATTACTACACTTACTTTAACAGAATATAATGCGAATGTTGAGCTTACAGTGCATTTTAATCCAAAGAATGGTTTGCCAGTTCAAGATGTTATTGTATATAAGTGGAGTACAGTAGATACTCCTACTGAACCTGAAAGAGATGGATATATCTTTAAGGGCTGGTATACAGATGAGGCTTTACAAAATGCATATAATTTCTCTACCAAAGTTTTAGAAGATATTACTTTATATGCGAAGTGGGAAGAAAAGCCTGTAGATCCTGATCTTCCAATTTATACAATTCAATATAATCCACAGGGTGGAAGTGATATTCCTGATAAAAAAGTAAATGCAGGAAATAAAGTAGCTGCTCCTGATGATCCAGTAAGAGAAGGATATATCTTCAAAGGTTGGTATGAAGAATCAGGCTATATTACAAAGCATGACTTTACTCAGCCTGTAACACAGAATTATACATTACATGCGAAGTGGGAAGAAAAACCACTTGTAATCCGTTTTGTTGGTGCAGATATTGAAGATAAAGAAGCTTATCGTGGAAATACAATTGCTGAGCCTAATGCGCCACAAAGACCAAACTATATCTTTGCAGGTTGGTATAAGGATCAAGCATTTAGTGAAGAATTTGATTTTAATTTGCCATTAACAAAGGATACTACAATTTATGTTAAATGGGATAAGGATCCTAATGCATCTGATTATATTGAAGGTGGTCAAGCAACTGTTGGACAAAAGGGTTCTGTTGAAATTGTAGAAGCAGCAGGTTTAACTGAGGCAGCATATATTACGTTTAAGAAAATTGCTGGAGCAACAGATTACAGCATTTCTTTAAAGAATTCAAGTGGTACTATCCGTGTGCTTGATCAAAATAGTGTTTATTTTAGAGAAATTAATGGAAATGTAAGAGCTGATATTATGGGCGTTGTTCCAGGCTCTTATGAAGCAACTGTACTTCCTGTTGGAACTACAAATGCTAATCCATCTACTTGTATATTCAATGTTGGTGCTTATGATCGTTCTGGCTATGCACACTTCAATTATACAGATGGTGTTGGTGCTTATAATGATGATGGTTCCTTAAAGAAGAATGCTATTGTTCTTTGGGTAACAGATGAAAATAAGAATGAAGTAGAATTATCTTATAAAGGTGTAACTGTTAAGGGTATTGGTAATATTTTAAATTCTGTTGGTCAAGATACTGGTGGTGGAACCACAAGTAATGGTGGAACACCAAATACAAATCAAGGTATTATTCGCTTATTAGCAGAAAATAATATTCCTCTTGTAGTGAGATTTGTTGGTTGTGTTTCTAATACAGGCTTATATAAGAGTGGAACATTTAATGCTAACTCCACACCAAAAATTGATGGTTTAACACTTTATAGTTCAACAAATCATGGTGGTACAGTAGGCGATAACGGTCATATGGCTCGTATGAAGTCTGGTAAGGATGTAACACTAGAGGGTGTTGGAGCAGATGCTGTTATTGATGGATGGGGTTTCCATTATATGGCTGAAAGCTCTGCTCCTGATCTAGGTAAGAGCTTTGAGGTTAGAAATCTAACATTTATTAATACTCCTGAGGATGCTGTTGGTATGGAAGGCGTTCAAGCTTCAGCTAATGTTAACTCTATTTTAACTGCAAGTGTAGAAAGATGTTGGATTCATAACAATGAATTCTATGGGCCAAATATTTCTAGTCCTGCTGAATCAGATAAGTCAGAAGGAGATGGTTCTTGTGACTTCAAGAGAGGACAATATTTAACTGTAAGCTACAACTACTTTGAAGGCTGCCATAAGACAAACTTAGTTGGTTCAGCTGATTCATCATTACAATTTAATTTGACATATCATCATAATTTATGGTATTTGTGTAAGGCTAGAGGACCTTTAGCACGTAATGCAAATATTCATATGTATAATAATGCATTTATCGGTCAAACTGACTATGCAATGAATACAAGAGCTAATTCTTACATTTTCTCTGAATATAACTTATTCTATATGTGTAAGAGTCCACATGCTGTAGAAAGTGGAGCAATTAAGAGCTATAATGATTCTATAACTAGTTATTTATCAAACAAGGGGTCATTAGGCACAGTTGTAACAAATAAGTCTCAAGTTGTATCTAATAGTTGTCAGTTTATATCTGCTGGAATTAAGTATGATAAATTTGATACTGATCCTACTTTATCTTACATTCCTACTGGAGATTATGTATTACAAACAGATGTAACATTAGCAAGAAAAGCTATTGCCTCTAAGGTGGGTGTAACAAAAGATCATGGTAAAGCAATGACAGATGTAACAATGACTGACATTTCATTGCTTCCTGCTGGAACCACAGTTGAAAAGATTACGAAGTATCCAAGTGAAGTGGCTCCAGGAAAAATGAATAAGAAGGTTTATGCGTTTAGTTTAGATAGATCTGCAACCGTAACATTATCTTGTAATGAAGATGCTGTGCTTTGTAATGAAGCAGGTGTTGCTATGCTAGCAGGTAATGGTTCAGTTGTGCTAGCACCTGGAACATATATGGTTCAACCAGTAAACTTCCAGCCTGGTGATTCTAAAGCAGTTACTATGGGATCATTTAAAGACTTAACTATTACCTCTATTTCTTTTGAAGAATACAATTCTGAAGAATTAAATCAACAATTGATTGCTGAATTTGAGGCTAAGGTAAATAATATCCCTGCAACTATTACATATCAAGACTCTTGCTTATCTGCTATTAATTCTGCAAAAGAAGCCTATAAGAACTTAAGTCCTGAATTAAAGACAAGAGTAAGTGAAACCTATGCTAAAGTAACAACTGCATATGCAAATTATTTAAGCTTAGGTGTTACTTATGTTGAAGGGTTGATTAATGCAATTGGAACAGTTAATGCAAATAGTGGTAGTGCCATATCTTCTGCAAGAGCTGCATATAATACACTTACTAAGACAGATAGTTCTGTTCAAGTTAGCAATTTAAGTACATTAACTGCCGCAGAAGCTGCATTTACAAGCTATGCAGTTGATTCTTGTATTGCTAAGATTGAAGCAATTGGTACTGTGACTCTTGAATCTAAGGCTGCTATAATGGCTGCAAGAAATGAATATAATGCGTTATCTGCAGAAAATAAGAATAAGATTACAAACAGACAAAAATTGTTTGATGCAGAAGCAGAATATACTAACCTAGAGGCACTTGATCATATAACCAACTTGATTGCATCAGTTAATTTAACAGATTTAGCTTCTTGTCAAGAGGTTATTGATGCGTATAATGAACTTTCTGATGAACAGAAAAACCTATTAGATGATAAAGATAAGCTATCTAGTATATTTGTTGCTCGTGTTGATTTATTAATTGCTGCAATTCCAGCAACTATAGATATTAATGATTCTGATGCAATTTATGCAGCAGAGACTGCATATAATGCATTGACGCTTGCAGAACAAGCAAAGGTTAAAGATTATGCTAAATTACAATCTGCATTACAACAACTTGATGAAATTGGAGAAGCACGATTATTAGTATCTACCATTGATGCAACCAATTTCACTATAGAAGGAAGTGCAACTGCCGTTTCTGTTTCTCATCCTTTAATCTATACATCTAAATTTAAGATAAAAAATCCAACAAAGATTTTATTATCTGTTAGTGTAGGAGATAAAGGTACAAGTGGATATAAGATTTCTTATTCAACAGATAAAAATAATTGGACAGAAATATCGTCAGAAACTGGATTTAGTTCAAAAACTATGGACTTTACAATAGAGCCTACAACTGCTATAAGTGGAGATGTCTATATCAAGATTGAATGTACCTGCAGTAAAGCAGATAAGAATCAAAAGACATATAATGTAACTAAACTAGAAATCTATGGTTATGGTTCATTAAAGTATGATGCTTAATGCAAACAAAATGAAAAGACTATTCTAAATTTTGAAGTGTGCAAGAGAAACTAAAGATTTAAGAAATGGTCATGATTCTATTCAAAATGAGATAAGTAGGTAGTTCCTGACCTAAACTAGAAGGGAACTGCTACAAAAAATTCATTAAAAAAAGAGTTAAATAAAAGGGTTATTGAAGGTGAAAGACACGCTAAATCAATAACCCTTTTCTATTTATTAGGGAATTTAAAAAAAATATTATTTTATTCTTCTTAATAGGACATTCATTTTACTTATGAATCAGCCAACAGATAATTTAGCTCCATTTGCGTATATGAGTAATAGATTGAAAGTATAGTCTAAACGATCCACATTAAGAGCGCTCTAATAAAAAAATAAATAGTTAAATCATTTTAATGTCGTAAGTAGATAATAAGAGTTTATTTAACGACTTTTTAATTTTTTAACTATTTAAATTTATATTTACCTTTTCCTACAACCACTTCAATCAAGTCTAGTTCTTTCAAATAATTGATAAGATTGTAAGCTGTTTTATCTGATACAGATAGAAAATTGGATATACTAGTTCTACTTATTTTGATACTTTTTAGGTAATCTATTATATCAAAAAGTGAGGTTATAATTCTTTAAATGAAAAAAATATGAAATTGTTAAGAATAGTTTAAACTTCGAAAAATAAAGTTGTTTAGAAAAAAATCCTAATTTGCAAAAGGGTGGTAATTCGCAATAAAAAAATGATATAATATAACTAGTCTTAGAAAGGAAAACTATAAAAGTTTTCGTGAGCTGGTTAGTTTATAGTGACTTGGCGGTTGTTTGATTAACTAGCTCTCGAAAGCTTCAAACAATTGAAGATATAGAATGGATGATAAAGTGATAAAAGATGTAACAAAAACAAATTTTAGGAATGTTTTAATACTTTTGTTTTCTTTTTGGTTTATGATATCAATACTTATGGTACTTTACATTGGAATAAAAGGATTTGCTTTTTCCGTTCCATTGGCTTTAGTTAGTATTTTTATCCTAATCCTTATATGTGTTCACTTCAAAAAGTATTTTAAATATAAACATAATACGAATGTTTTAGAAGGAACAATAACCAATGTTTTCAGTTATAGGTCTTATCAAATAGTAATAAAGAGTGATGAGAAATATTATACTGCTAGATATAAATTTATTTCTTCACATATAAGAGAAAAAATAGGTAGTAAATGCACTTTTGTGATAGATGAAAAAGGTAAGGCATATATTAAGGATATCATATAATTCAAATGATATAGCTATGATAAATTTTTCAGGAGAAAATTTAAGTTGAAAATTTTGTTAAAAAAGAATGAAAGAGTAAATTCCGCTGTAAAGGAATA
>JAMPGQ010000082.1 GCA_023663825.1 Anaeroplasma bactoclasticum | reverse complement strand
TATATAAATTACTGTCTAACTTTATTTTTATTCAAATTGAACTGGCAAACTCGGGAATTAAATACATTTGACATTAGTTTTCTCCTCGTAGATTTGTAGTCTCGAGCCTACACTAATAAAGAGAAAAAACATTGAAAAAATACAACTCAATATGTCATAATTTTTACATAAATAATTAGGGGAATCAAAATGAAATCAAAATTAAATTCTAATATTTTATTATGTATTCCATATATAGTTTCTTCGCTATTGCTAAGTATTGTATCAACAATTAATATTGTGATATTACAAAATAAAAATTGGTCGGCTAGAGGGTATATGCTTGGATTAATTATACTTGTTTTAATCTATTCTTCTATTTGCCAATGTCCTGATTTTGAGGACCCTAAACTATAATTTTAACTTTTAAATTCGTTCAAATGATATTTAGCACTATCCTATGCTCTGCTATTAATAGCCTCTTTGCTATTTGTTTTCTTGTTATTTGTGGATTGGTCTTTATTAAAATTAATATTTTTTCTTGGTTATTTTTCACATTAAACCCAGTTCAATCGAATGGTATAGTTACAGTAATTGAACTCTCAGAGAAATTATACACTTTCACTACGTATTCTCTTACAATAATAGGAACACTATACCAGATTGATCTACAATATCGCATTGCAAGAAAATATTCATTAATTCTTCACTCACAGGATTTGTTTTTTACATGCTAAAAACTCTTCCTTTCTCATTCCCTTTGAAATGCCTCCATAAGACATAATTTCCAACCTATCATCAACCAAAATACTGCTCAATTATTTTTCAACTGAAATTCAAGGTCATTTTTTTCTTATATGTTCCCAAACTTGCACATAGTATTGTTTAGAAAATTCATTGAATCTTTTTAAGGAATTAATCACAGTTCTATGTCCATACTTGCCAAAATCCTCTGCTTCGCCACCAGTATCATATTTTACACAAAGAGTGTCAATCACTGAAAAAAGTTCTTTCCAAGATACAATTTTTTCATTTTCCATTACAATTTTTACCCAGTCAACATAATTGTTTATAGTACTTTTTATATACCCTTTTTTATTTAAGTATCTCAAAAACCAATGTTCGATTTCTGTATCCTCATTTTCCAAGAAGACATCTTCATGTGAACATTCGAATTTATCATCTATAATTGTATCTTCTTTAACTATGTCGGTTCTTAGATCATAATCTGACGGTAATTTATCAAAATCAAATTTTTTTTGCATTTTCACAGCTCCTAAGATAAAGATTTTAATCAACTTCTTTTTCAAATACTATAATGCATACACTAGCAGAAGACACTTGAAATGAATAAAGTTCCCATCCTTATCCTCAAAAAGTGATCCATCTATTATTCAACAATATATTTCATTTCCATCAGCTCCTTTTCTATTATACATCATGTTCCCTAAAATTTCAATATGTCAAGCAATCATGTTCCCATCATGTGCCTGTCATGTTCCCTAAAACAAGGTACATGATGTAAAGTTACCAATAAAATCCTGAAAACTTTTAAAAGTCATTGAATAACAATGCTAAAACTTCAAAGTCTAACTATATAATACTTAAAGTGACAATTCAATTTCATATTGTTCATCTATGTCTCCCTATGGCACTCTACTTGTCGCTCTAGGAACAAATGCAAAATAGGTATAATTTTAGCTATATAAATATATTTCTAGCAATATTAATATGCAATTTGCCAGACAATGTTTGGCATTTTAAATAAATACAATATTGTATGAATACATATTAAGATACATTCAAAAAAAATTAATAGGGACAAAAAGTCCCTATTAATGTTCCTATCCACTAATAAAATCTAAAGATTAATAACCATAAATTTGGAGAAGACTTAATTGGTCAAACAATATTTAAGCAATTAGATATTTTTTCAGTCTTTATCTTGAAAACAATTTTTGTAAAGACCCAATTTTTTATAATTTGATCTTGTATAATCTAATTCTATATTTCTTTCTTTGTGTTATGTTACGTTATGTTATATAGTTATTACATAGTAATAAATGTTATAATTTTATCATTTCTTATCGATTCGTTGCAATGAACAGACAACTTCAATATGTGAAGTCTTACTGAAAAGATCACAAGGTGTAACCTCTTGAACTATATACCCTTGTTCTTTTAAATAAGCTATATCTCTTACTGCGGTAGCTATATTACAAGAAATATAAATAATCTTAGGTATTTTCATTTCGATGACTGTATCTAAGAAGCTTTGCTCACAGCCTTTTCTGGGTGGATCAAAGAAGATACAATCTATTTGATTTAAATGTGTAAGCTTCTTGATTTCTTCTTCACATGCGCCACAAATAAAGGTAGCATTCATAATATTATTTAATTCCTTATTATAATTTGCATTGGTGATGGCATCTTCAACAATTTCTATACCATAGACATGATTCGCTTGTTTTGCAATATTTAGTGTAATACTTCCCATACCACAATAAGCATCTATGACATTCATATTTTTGGTTAGTTTTGCCATACGAAAAGCTTCTAGATATAGCTTTTCACATGCATCATGATTGACTTGCATAAAGGATCCTGCTGATACACTAAACTTTAATCCTAAAATATCTTCTATTAATGTTTTATCCTTATAGATATGAATATACTCATTAGAAAGCATAACATTTGTTTTATTTGGATTAATGTTGATATACATAGATTTCACTAGTGGAAATCCTTCTTCTATGTATTCAATTAATCTAGAAAAATCATAATACTTAGTTGTAATCAAAACAACCATCATTTCATTTTTATAGTTGTTTCTAACCATTACTCCTCTAAAGATACCTGTATGAGTTTCTTCGTTATACACTTTAATATGCATAACACTTACAAATTTTCTTATGAATTCTACTACTTCATTGACATAGTGATTAGATATTTCACAGTGGTCAATGGAGACAAGACTATGTGATAGTTTTTCATAAAAACCATAGATAACATTATCATCCTCATCATAACCAAAAGGCATCATCACTTTATTTCTATATCCAAAGATATTTTTATTCTTAATAATAGGATTAAACTTTATCGTATTCTCTTTATTAATCTTTGCGAAAGCATTAATAACCTTTTCTTCCTTTACCTTGCACTCAGTCTTATATTGCATGTGTAAAAGATCACAGCCACCACAGCCTTCCTCGTATGGACAAGGACTTAAAATGCGCTCTAAAGAAGGTGTGATAATTTTCACAGTTTTGGCAAAGGCATATTTCTTATGTACACTTGTAAGGAAAGCCATAACAACTTCACCCTTTAAAGCCTTAGAAACAAATATAACTAATCCATCTAGCTTAGCAACACCTAAGCCATTTATATCATAGCCCTCTATTTCTAGCTTAACTATCTTTCCCTCTTCCATTTTATTCCCTTTCTACTCGTAAAATGTTTTTGCAAGTCCACCCTCTGAGGTTTCTCTATAATTCGTTCTTAAATCATGACCCGTTTTTAGCATTGTTGCTACCACAAGATCAAAGGATATTTTTGATTCATTGCTGTTTAAATAAGAAGCTAGCTTGGCAGCATCTATTGCCCTTAAAGCTGCCACAGCATTCCTTTCAATACAAGGAATTTGTACATATCCATCAATTGGATCACAGGTTAAGCCTAGATGATGCTCTAGGGCAATTTCACTAGCTCTTTCAATCATATCAACACTTCCACCATCTAAATAGCATAAAAAGGCAGCCGCCATTGCACAAGCGGTTCCCACCTCTGCCTGGCAACCTGCTTCAGCACCACTGATGGAGCCATTTGTTTTTACTATGTTTCCGATAAGCCCTGAAACCTTAAGTCCATTAAGGAGTTCTTCCTTTGTATAACAGTTTAAGTCTATTGCATATTTTAAACACGCAGGAAGTACACCAGATGCACCACAGGTAGGGGCAGTGACAATTTTACCACCACTTGCATTTTCCTCACTTACTGCATAAGCATAGGCAATGACTTTCTTTCTTAAAAGCTCCAAGCCTTCAGCTTTACTATTTTGCTGATAGATGTAGGCAGCTTTCCTTTTTACTTGAAGCTTTCCAGGAAGGACACCTGTATGCTTTAAGCCTTTCTCTATAGAATTAAGCATTGTATCATAAATCAATTCCATATAGGAATTAATCTTTTTACCTTCTACAAAATCTACATATTCTGATAAAGATATTTCTTCTTTTTTACAATATTCAGAAATAGCTTTATATGTATTGAGTTTATATACTTTATCTAAAACACGTTCCTTTTCTCCAGCAATCTGAATTGCTCCTCCACCTATAGAATAAACCTTTAGACTACCCATCAGCTCTCCATTTTTATAGCCATAAAAGACCATCGTATTTGGATGTGCCATCTTTGTGTTGATATCAAATTCAATATGACAAGGAATAGGAAGTAATGTCTTTTCAATAATATAATCTGTTAAATGACCTCTACCCGTTAAAGCTAAAGACCCATATAAAACCACCTTTACTTCATCTACAGAAGGAAATCTTTTTAAGAATTCTTTAGATGCCTCTAAAGGTCCAATCGTATGGGAACTAGAAGGACCATTCCCTATTTTAAATAACTCTTTAATTGAATGCATTTATCTTCCCGCCTTTAGTTCTAATATTGCATCACGAATTTGTGCTGCCATTTCAAAGTTCAAATCCTTAGCATACACACGCATTTCTTCTTCAAGCTCATTGATTAAATCAATCTTTTCTTCTAAAGAAAGCTTTTTCTTATTTTTTTCTTTCTTAGTATCTAGTTTCTTAATGCTTACCGATTCAGGTAAAGCCTTAACAATTGTAGTAGGTGTGATATGATGCTTCTCATTATACGCCATCTGAATATCCCTTCTACGACTAGTTTCATTGATAGCTTCTTCCATTGCCTCACTTAAGGTATCTGCATACATAATAACCTTACCACTTGCATTTCTTGCTGCACGGCCAATCGTTTGAATTAAGCTTCTAGTACTTCTTAAGAACCCCTGCTTATCTGCATCTAAAATACATACTAAAGAAACCTCTGGTAAATCTAGACCTTCTCTTAATAAGTTAATACCTACTAAAACATCATATTTACCACTACGTAAATCTCTTAAGATTTCTAAACGCTCTAATGCTTTAATTTCAGAATGTAGATAAGCTACCTTTAAGCCTAGCTTTTTTAAATAAGCAGTTAAATCCTCACTCATCTTAATCGTTAAGGTTGTAACTAATACACGCTCATTTAAAACCATTCTCTTTCTAATCTCAGCATAGATATCATCTACTTGCCCTTCAGTTCTTCTAACCTCAACAATTGGATCTAATAATCCTGTAGGACGAATAATTTGTTCTACAATCGGATAATTCTTCTCATAATCACCAGGAGTTGCAGAAACAAATAGAGCCTTTTGAATCTTACTATCAAATTCATCATACTTTAAAGGTCTGTTATCTAAGGCTGAAGGAAGTCTAAAACCATATTGAACTAGGGTTTCCTTTCTAGAGTGGTCGCCGTTATACATACCTCTTACTTGAGGTAAGGTTACATGGGATTCATCTACTATCAGTAAAAAATCATCTCCAAAAAAATCAATTAGGGTTGCAGGAGTTTCTCCTTCTCCTCTTAAAGATAAGTGTCTAGAATAGTTTTCTACTCCACTACAAGTGCCTGTCTGTTCTAGCATTTCTAAATCATATTTTGTTCTTTGTTCAATGCGCTCTGCCTCTAAAGGCTTCCCCTCTAAGATAAATTTCTTATGTGTAATTTGAAGCTCTGCCTTAATACGTCTTAACGCCTCTTCTAATTTTTCTTTATTGGTTACGAAATGTGTGGCTGCAAAAATATTTGCAAAAGCTACATCTGCGATCTTCATTCCTGTAGTAATATCAAAGGTACGAATGCGTTCTACCTCTTCTTCAAAAAATTCAATACGAATTCCTTTAGCGTGCTCATTTATAGGAATGATTTCTAATACATCTCCTCTTACACGAAAACTACCTCTTTTGAAATCAATATCATTTCTTTCAAATTGCATTTCGACTAAACGTGTAAGTAATTCCTTTTTATTATAGGATTCCCCAACTCTAATATTTAACATAGAATTCCTATAATCCTCAGGATCACCAATACCATAGATACAAGAAACAGATGCCACTACAATAACATCCTTATAATTCATTAAGGCCGCAGTAGCACTATGTCTCATCTCATCAATTTCTTCGTTGATACTAGAATCCTTTTCAATGTAGGTATCACTGCTTACAACATAAGCCTCTGGCTGATAATAATCATAGTAAGAAATGAAATACTCTACATGATTATTTGGAAATATAGATTTTATTTCATTATATAATTGTCCAGCAAGAGTTTTATTATGAGCTAATACTAGTGTAGGTTTATTAAGTCTAGCAATGACATTACACATCGTAAAAGTCTTACCTGTACCTGTTGCTCCTAGTAGTACCTGACGATCTATTCCATTTTCAAAACCCTTTACAATAGTATCAATAGCTTCAGGTTGATCTCCTGTAGGCTTATACTTAGATACAATTTCAAACATAAGAACTCTTCCTTTCTTTTTATATTTTTTATACAAAAAATCCTAATTTGCAAAAGGGTGGTACTATTTATTGATATATCAATGAATTT
>JAMPGQ010000081.1 GCA_023663825.1 Anaeroplasma bactoclasticum | reverse complement strand
AAATGGAAGAATAAAAAAAATAAGTCATCAAATGTAGGCTTTTATAAAAACTTACAAGATTGGTGACTTTTCTTTATTTTTATTAAGGAAAATATAGTCAAAATTTGTTAGATGTGATAAAATACCAATTATAGAACTACACTCTAAAGGAGTTTGAAAAATATGAGCAATAGAAAAAAAATGCTACAGCCAATCTTTTATATTATTTTAGTTTTTATCACGATGTGTTTGTTATTTTGGTGGTATGCTCATGCAAATAGCGAACAAATAGAAAAGCGAAATTTAAATTATGCAAAGGATTCTGCTAAGCTTACAGTTCAAAATATCAATAGTGAATTTGCGAATGCCCAACGCCGGGTTAGAAATTATGCTTATTTTTTAGGTGTTGGCTTTGATGAAGAAAATGTTGATGCTGAAACATTATCAGAAATTGAAAATTACACAGATTTTGATGCAATTCGTTTCATTTTACCTGATGGAACAAATATTACCTCAGATGCCACTCATACAGGGAATAGTATTGGAAGAGAATATTATGAACAAGGAATGAAGGGAGAATCTGGCTGTTCGATGGTTTTAGAATCAAGAATCACCGGGAAAACAACGATGGTTTTTTTTGCACCTGTAAGAAATGAGGACACTATTACAGGAATTTTACTTGGTCTTTATTATGCAGATGATTATTTAAAGGAAATTCTTAATACAACCTACTTTGGTCAAAAGGCAGATGTTTATTTATGTACGAAGGAAGGAGAAATTATTGCTTCTTCAAACGTAGAACAAAGTCAGGGAATCTTACCAGATTTATTGGTGAAGGAAAAAGTGATTGATTCTAACACAGGAAAAAAGGTATGGAAAATATTTAACGGACAAGCAGAAGAGGACGGTTTTATTTGTTCTGGTTCTACGGATAATATTTGTTGTTTAAACGTAGAAGAAGGAGATTATATTTTAGTTCAAACCTTTCCACAAAGTATTACGAAAAATATGATTTGGGAGGCAAATCGTACAGGTATAATTTTACTTGTGGTGTTACTTTTGATTTTTGTTGCCTATATCATCGTTTTACTTCTTCATAATCATAATAAAAATCACAAATTAGAAAAAGAAAATAAAGAATTGAACTACATATTAAGTGGAATTAATACGTTATTTACAAGATTTGTCTTACTTGATTTTGATGCGAATAGCTATTGCTATTTGGCAGGGTCTGCTCCTTCACGAAGTGGAATTATTGAATCAAATGGAAACTATGCTGATTTCGTTGCATATCTGTCCACCTTTCCTTCAGCAACAAAGGACAAAGAAGAACTTTGGGAATTATTAACGAAGGAGCGTCTTTCTTTTGAATTGGAAAATGGTATTGTTCAACAGGAATTTTATTCACTGCAGGATGGGAAAAAAATATGGGATCATCTTACAGTCATCCCATTAGAAAGTATTGATAACAAGGTATCGAAGGCTTTGTTCGTACGTCAAAATGTAACCTCATTAAAGGAAAGGGAATTAAAGGCTCAAGCAGCTATTGCAAAGGCTAATCGTAAGGAAGAACAGTATCGTATTGCTGTTACTTCTAATGCTTTTTGTACCTTTGAATTTAATTTAACGGAGGATATTGTTGAGCAGGATGTTGTTCGAATGGTTCATAATCGAAAAATATCTTTACTAGAAAAAATAGGCCTTAAAGCTCCATGTAAAGCATCCTTATGCTTAAAAAAATGGGAAACTTTTGTTCTAGATGAATCTTTAGCAGAATATCAAGAGGTTGTGAATTTAGAGTATTTAAAACGAAAGTTTGAACAGGGAGAATCTGAGATTGATATTGATTATTGGGGCTGGATATCCCAAGAAAAAAAGGATCAAATGTGTGTGCGTCAATCCTTTATTATGACTAAAAATGAAAATACAGGGAACATTATTGTATTAGTTATTTCTAGGGACATTACTGTACAAGTTCAAAAACAAAGAGAACAAACCAAGGCTTTACAAAATGCACTTTTACAGGCTCAAAGAGCAAACAAAGCGAAAACAACATTTTTGTCTAATATGAGTCATGATATAAGAACACCAATGAATGCAATTATAGGCTTTACTAGTATAGCCGTTGATCATATTGAAAATAAAACTCAGGTTCAAGAATGTTTGCAAAAGGTTTTATCCTCCAGCAATCATTTATTAAGCTTGATAAATGATATTTTGGATATGAGTAGAATTGAAAGTGGAAAAGTTCAGATTAGAGAACAGGAATGCAATTTATCTGAGCTTACCCATAATTTAGTTAATATTATACAGCCTCAAGTAAAAGCAAAACAATTAGAACTCTTTATTGATACTTTTGATATTGCAAATGAAGATGTCATTTCGGATCCATTAAAGCTAAGTCAGGTTTTTGTGAATCTATTAAGTAATGCAGTCAAATATACACCGGCAGGGGGAATGGTTAGCTTTAGTATTCATCAACATACAACATTTCATCGTGGTTATGGTGATTATGAATTTATTGTTGAGGATAATGGAATTGGAATGGCAGAAGATTTTGTTGAACATATTTTTGAGCCCTTTGAAAGAGAGGCTAGTACAACTAAGACAGGAATTCAAGGCACGGGGCTAGGAATGGCAATTACTAAAAATATTGTAGAAATGCTAGGTGGAACAATTACTGTAGAAAGTCAAAAGGATAAAGGCTCTATCTTTAAGGTAAATTTGAGTTTAAAGTTATCCACTGATGAAAAGAATCCTCAATTAAAAGAACTTGAAGGAGTACGTGCTTTAGTTGTAGATGATGATAAGAACAATTGTGAAAGTGTTAGTAAGATGCTTAAGCAAATTGGGTTACGTGCAGATTGGACTACTTCTGGAAGTGAAGCAGTTCAAAAGGCAATTTTTGCTTACAATAATAAGGATGCTTATCAAACCTATATTATTGATTGGCAAATGCCAGGGTTAAGTGGAATTGAGACTACACGCCAAATTCGTAAAGTGGTTGGAGATGATACCCCAATCATTATTCTTACAGCATACGATTGGACTGATATTGAACAGGAGGGCTATAATTCAGGAGTTACTGCCTTTTGTGCAAAGCCACTTTTTATGTCGGATTTACAATCTGTGCTAA
Organism: Anaeroplasma bactoclasticum; assembly: GCA_023663825.1. Classification (GTDB taxonomy): domain Bacteria; phylum Bacillota_I; class Bacilli_A; order Acholeplasmatales; family Anaeroplasmataceae; genus Pelethenecus; species Pelethenecus bactoclasticus_A. Next base: position 3,859 of record JAMPGQ010000081.1, on the reverse strand, counting down.
AGGCTTGTAACCATTTAGAACAGGAAGAAAAGAAGGAACAGAAAAAAAAGATTAATTTTGATGGAAAAAGAATTTTGCTTGTTGAGGATAACGAACTCAATCGTGAAATTGCTCAAACTATATTGAAGGAAGCTGGTTTTGAAGTAGAAACAGCTCCTGATGGTACGGATGCTGTTGGAATGGTTAGAAATTCAAGGGAAAATTATTATGACGCTATTTTAATGGATATTCAAATGCCTGTAATGGATGGATACGAAGCGACTCGAACTATTCGTGCTTTACAAAGAGACGATGTAACTAATTTGCCTATTATCGCAATGACTGCAAATGCTTTAGAAGAAGATAAGCTTAATGCTTTAAAAAATGGAATGAATGCTCATATTGCAAAGCCTTTTGATATTGATATATTTTTAAATACCTTAGAAAAGTTTATAAACGAAGCATAAAGCATTAAAAACAGGGTACATTTTTAGATAAAAAGTACCCTGTTTTTCATAATCTTAAATTTTAGTATTTCTAAAACTATTTTTGCTTAGTAAATTTCTTCAACAAAATTTACATAATCTAACTTAGAAAATATATCTAAATATTCTTGATGATTAATCTTCTTTTTCTTTTCTTCAACTTTAAGAGCAATGGTATAAACACTTAATCCAGTTGAAGCATATGCTGAATTATGTTCGATAGAAACTACATTAAAGTTCATTTGCCTAATTAAATTAATAAATTGTTTTAAATTTTCTCTAGTTTGAAATTCAATATGAATTTCAAAATATGCAGATTTACGGTTAAAGGTTGATTCAATTTTAGGAAGTACTGCAAGGACGATAGATATAATTAATGTTCCAAAAATAGCTAGAGTATAAAAGCCAATTCCAATAGAAAGCCCTAGGCAAGCACAAGCCCATAATCCAGCAGCAGTAGTCAAACCTTTAATTTGATTTCTAGAAGTAACTAAAATGGTTCCTGCACCTAAAAAACCTATTCCTGAAATAACCTGCGCACCTAATCTTGCGCCATCACCCATATTTGTTGCCCGAGAAATGAATTCATTTGTAAGCATTGCAATAGCAGAACCAAGACATACAAGGATATAGGTTCTAAAACCAGCTGCCTGATGTTTTTTAGCTCGCTCAAAGCCGATTACTCCACCGCATAATACAGCAAGAACTAATCTAAATGCAACCGATCCAAAATTGATATTTGCTAAAACATCCCAATGAAAAAGTTTTATTATAGGATCTATAATTTCAAATAAAAACATATTTGTACACCTCTTTCTTTCATTATACAAAAAAAGAAACTAAAAAAAAAGATTTTTTGTTTTTTTTTATAATTTTTCATAACAAAAGACCCAATAAATATTACTTTACTGGGTCGGTTTTTGTTTCAATTTCTATTTTTTTCTTCTCTTCCTTAGTTAAAGGGACAGGGTCATAGCCAGGTTTAAATAAAGGATTACATTTTAATAGCCTTTTTGTAGCTAGAAAGGAGGCTTTTAAAAAATTGAATTTTTGATAACATTCCTTTGCGTACTGACTACAGGTAGGAGTAAATCTACATCTTGGTGGAGTAGTAGATGATATTCCTTGTTGATATTTTTCAATCAATTTTATAGGAAATTTATTCTTCATCGTAGATTCTTTTTTTCAAAGCCAGTAGTGCCTCTGTTCCAGCTAGCTTGCGGATTATTTCATAGGCAAATTCAATACTAGCAGCAGCACTTCTAGCTGTAATTAAATTTCCATCTACAACCACTTTTTTATCAATATAGGATCCACCAAAATCTTCATTCATACAAGTGAAGCATGTGTAATTTTTATTTTTCAAATATCCTAGATGACCTAAAATTGTAGGCGCAGCACAAATTGCGCAAACCACTTTATCATTTTCCATAAAAAATTTTATTATTTCTAGAGCATAACCAAAGTTTTCCATAAACCTATAGTGTGGGCCTCCAGGAAGAAGCAAAGCATCAAAGGCTTTATAATCTACCTCATTAATTAGTGAAATGTCAGTTAGATGTAGGTAATGTACTCCTACAACATCACTACGATTTGAAACAATTGTTAAATCTAGACCTGCTCTTCTAAGCAGGGCAAAAGGAGCAATCCCCTCTAATTCTTCAAATCCATCAAATATAATTGCAAGTACTTTCATTGTTTTACCTCCTCGTAAGCATTTATATTATACACTTTTTAAAAGCATTTATCTATATAATTTAAGAAAATGATATGCATATTAATAAAAAAAAGTTGCTTATGTAAAAAAAAACACAGGCATATTTTATAGGTTTTTCTACTAAAATATACTATGGGAAATATATTAGAATTTTATACAAGAAGCATTTTACTTGGAATTAGTTTATCTATGGATGCTTGTGCAGTTTCTATGGCAAATGGCTTGAGACATCCAAATATGAAGAAATCTTTTATAATAAAAATGTGTATGTGCTTTGGAATTGCTCAAGGGATTATGCCACTTATAGGATATGCTATTGGACATGCAGTTCTTAATTATATTAAGGAATATATTCCTTGGATAGCGTTAATTTTATTAGGTGCATTAGGAATAAATATGATTATGAGTGCATTTCACAAACAACAAAGCACAGGCTTATCTAAAAATAGTGTTATTCTTCAAGCCCTGGCCACTTCCTTAGATGCGATGACTATTGGCTTTACAATAGCCAATTATGATATAAAAGAAGTTCTAATTTGTGTGAGTATAATTGGAATTATCACTATAGGAATTTGTTTATGTGGATATTTTATTGGAAAAAGATTTGAAACTCAACTTGGATGGATAGGTGAGGTTATTAGTGGATTTATTTTGATAGGGATTGGAATAGAAATATTTTTGAAAGGAATGTGTTAAAATGATAAATTCGATACTGGATATGGTTGGGAATACTCCATTACTTCACATTCCTAAAACAAACATTTTTGTAAAGCTAGAATGCTTTAATCCAACAGGATCTATTAAAGACCGTATTGCAAAACAAATGATAGTAGAAGCTATAAGAAAGGGGCAAATAAAAAAAGACTCTATTCTTATAGAACCTACTAGTGGAAATACAGGAATAGGTATAGCTGCGCTTGGAAGAGCTTTAGGCTATAGAGTAGTTATCGTTATGCCAGATACGATGTCTGAAGAAAGAAAAAAGCTTCTTAAAGTTTATGGTGCAGAATTGATTTTGACAGAAGGGAAAAAAGGGATGAAGGGAGCAATTGAAAGAGCTTTAGAGTTTGCTCAAGAATTTCCCAATGCTATTATCTTAAATCAATTTGATAACCAAAGTAATCCCAATGCTCATTATTTAACAACAGGACCAGAAATTTGGAGGGACATGGAAAAAGACGTAGATATCTTAATTGTGGGGATAGGTACAGGAGGTACAATTATGGGGACAGGAAGGTATTTAAAAGAAAAAAATCCGAATTTAAAAATTATTGGTGTAGAACCAGCCTCATCTCCACTTCTTACAAAAGGTTATGCAGGGATACATCATATTGAAGGAATCGGGGCTGGTTTTATACCAAGTATTTTAGATGTTTCATTTATAGATGAAATACTCGCAATATCGGAAGTAGAGGCCATAGAAGCAGCAAGAGATTTTGTGAAGCAGGAGGGCCTTTTTGTTGGCATATCCTCAGGGGCAGTACTTTTTGCAGCATATAAGCTATCTAAAAATTTTCCCAACCAAAAAATAGTAGCCATTTTACCTGATTCGGGTGACAGATACTTATCAACAAAATTATGTGAAGAATAATTTTTTTACTTACATTCAACTTTAAAAAATGGTACCTGAATTTGGGATTAACCCCTAAAATGGGTAGTTAAACAATAATAAAAAGGC
>JAMPGQ010000080.1 GCA_023663825.1 Anaeroplasma bactoclasticum | reverse complement strand
TAGACCTTACTAAACCCTTGAATTTTACTTGAATTAAAAAATGGGGGAACTCAAATAATTTATTTATTTATTTTGTAAATTATCATTAAAAATGATACAATAGTATATTAGATAAGAGGTGATGCGTATGAAGGTTGCAATCATAGGTGGAGGAGCTTGTGGATTACTGCTTGCTAATATTTTAGATAAGAATCAAATTTTCTATGAAGTTTTTGAAAAAAGTCTTGTAGGAAGAAAGATTCTTGCTAGCGGTAATGGAAAAGCCAATATAGGAAATAAAATGATAAAAGAAGATGTTTATAATCATTCTTTTGGATATGCTCTTGTTAACGAATATCAGCCTCACCTTTTTAAAATCTGGGAAGAACTAGGACTTCATACTAAAACAGATGAAGAAGGAAGAATTTATCCTTATAGTGAATCCTCTTTAAGTGTTTTAGAATGTCTAATGAAAAGACCTCTTCGCATTGTTGAAAATTTTCCTATTACCTCTATTCATAAGTTAAATAATAAATATTACCTAAACGAAGTGCGTGGTCCATTTGATTATGTAGTGATAAGTACAGGCTCTATGGCCTCCTTTATCCCCAAAAAACAAGAGGGGTTTTATAATCATTTATCTTGCTTGAATTTGAAGATGAATGCATTAAGCCCAAGTCTTGTTGGCTTTAAACTTGATTGTAATTTTAAAAAACTTAATGGAGTTCGAGTGAAATGTAAAGCTTCTTTGGTAAAGAATAAAGAAGTAATATATTCTGAATCTGGTGAAGCCATCTTAAAACTGGATGGAATTTCTGGAATTTGTGTGATGAATCTATCTAGTAGATATGCTAGATTAAAGGATAAAAGTGGATGTTCTATTTGCATAGATTTATTACCAGATATGGACATTCAAATTACAAGCTATGAAGACTTGATTAGCTTAGTACACCCTAAACTAGTCGATTATTTCAAAAGTTATTCTATCGCAGAAGTGAATAACCTTCTCCATCATTTAAGCTTCCCAATCGTAGATGTATATGATTTTGAATTTGCGCAAGTGGTATCTGGTGGAATTTCTTTAGAAGAAATCACAGACCATATGAATTTAAAGAAGGATTCTCATATTTATATTGGTGGTGAGCTTTTAGATATTGATGGAATGTGTGGTGGCTATAATTTGATGTTTGCTTTTTGTTCTGCACTTAAGATAGGAGAAGAACTATGCAATATCAAGTAGATGATTTTAAGGTTCTAGCAAATGACAAAGAACCTTTAGAAGTCCTGATTCAAAAAAAAATTAAATTAAAAAATTTTACCTATCGTATTCTTTCTAAATCAATAGATGCTAGAAAAAAAAGTGAGGTATATGTAGTTTATCGTCTTTTAATTACTACAGATGAAGTATTAAGAGGAAAGACAATAATGCTTTATAATAAAAAAGAAGTGAAGCTTACTTATCCAAAATGGAAAGAAGCTTATTCTCCAGTGGTTGTCGGATTCGGTCCTGCAGGTATTTTTGCTAGCCTATATTTGGCTCGCTGTGGAGCAAAGCCAATCATATTAGAACGTGGAGGTTCTATAGAGGAACGTATTGCCTCTGTTCAAAGCTTCTTAGAGAATAGGGTTTTAAATCCAAATTCAAATGTGCAGTTTGGCGAAGGTGGGGCAGGAGCTTTTTCGGACGGCAAGTTAACTTGTAACAGGAAGCATCCTTTAACTAGCTTTATCTTTAAGGAATTGGTAGCTCATGGAGCACATGAGGATATCCTATATGATAGTATGCCTCATGTAGGTACAGATGTATTAAGAGAGGTTGTAAAAAGCATAAGACTGGAAATAGAAAAATTAGGTGGAACCTTTTATTTTAATACTACCTTTTTAGATTGGATAGATCAAAAGGAATGCATAGAGATTATAACAACAGGTCCTAGTTTGAAAACAGAGCATCTCATTTTAGGTATAGGGCATTCTGCAAGAGATACAATTAGACATTTATATACTAAACTTCCAATGGAAGCAAAGGCCTTTTCTATGGGAGTTCGTGCAGAGCACTTGGCAGAAAAAATAGATAAAGCTCAATATGGAAGATTTCATACATATTTACCTAAAGCTTACTATAAGCTTGCAACCCACAAGGAAAGTAGAGGTATTTATACCTTTTGTATGTGTCCGGGAGGTTATATTCTTGCCTCTGCCTCAGAGTCCAATACGATTGTTACAAATGGTATGAGTAATAATGCTCGTGAAGGAAAAAACTCAAATAGTGCTATTTTAGTTGATGTTAGACCTGAGGATTATGGAGGCACACCTTTAGAGGGAATAGCTTATCAAGAAAAATATGAACATTTGGCATTTGATATAGCGAAAGACTTTTCTGCTCCAGCCAATCTGATGAAAGAATTTATGGAGGATAAGGTTGCAAAAGAATATCGAAGTGTGATTCCAACATATCCACATGGTCTAAAATTTACTGATTTAAGAAAATGTCTACCAGACTATGTAGTAGAAGGAATTAAGGAAGGTATTTTAGAATTTGACAAGAGGTTAAAGGGATTTTATGATGAAGATGCGATTTTAGTTGGTATAGAATCTAGAAGCTCATCTCCCATACGAATTCTAAGAGATAAAACGACAAAAGAAGCAAAAGAACACATCTATCCTATTGGCGAAGGTGCTGGCTATGCAGGTGGTATCATCAGTGCTAGCCTTGATGGACTTTTAACAGCTATGAAAATTGCAGGTGAAGAAATTGAATGTAAGAATTAATGTAAGCAATATCAAGTTAGAAACAGATCGACTTATTATAAGAGCATTTTTAGAAAATGACTTGAATGATCTTTATGAGTATGCAAAAGTAGAGGGTGTTGGACAGATGGCAGGATGGCCACATCATCAATCTATAGAAGCAAGCAAGATAATTTTAAAAAGGTTTATTGAAAAAACAAATACCTTTGCTTTATATCATAAAGAAACAAAGAAAGTTATTGGATCTTTAGGGTTAGAAAAGTATAATGAAAAATATTATAAAGAATATGATAACCAAAAAGGATTAGAGCTTGGCTATGTCTTATCCAAAGCGTATTGGGGAAAAGGGCTTATGCCAGAGGCAGTAAGAAGAGTAATCAAATATTTATTTGAAGAACAAAGCTTAGACTTTATTACTTGTTCTCATTTTATTCATAATTCTCAAAGTAGAAGAGTAATTGAAAAAAGTGGCTTTCGTTTTGTATGTGAAGGTGTGTTTGATGGAGAACTTGGAAAATTTGAAACTAGAAACTATATTATAAGAAAAGAGGAGTATCAAGATGGAAAAATTTAAAATTGCTTATTTAGGTGGTGGTTCTAAGCAGTGGGCTAGAACCTTTATGACAGATTTAGCTTTATCAGAAGGTCTTTCTGGAGAAATGGGGCTTTATGATATTGATTTAGAGGCTGCTATAAGAAATCAAAAGATAGGAGAAAGAATCAATCAAAATCCTAAGACATTATCTAAAATTGATTATGTTGTTTATGAAAAATTAGAAGACTGTCTTAAAGATGCTAACTTTGTTGTTATTTCCATTTTACCTGGAACATTCGAGGAAATGAGAAGTGATGTCCATGCACCTGAGGCCTATGGAATATATCAATCTGTTGGTGATACTGCAGGTCCTGGTGGGGTCTTACGTGCGATGCGTACAGTTCCTATCTATGAGGAATTTGCTAAGAAAATTAAAGAGTATTGTCCTAATGCCTGGGTGATCAATTTTACCAACCCAATGAGCATTTGTGTGAAAACCCTATATGATGTGTTTCCAGAAATCAAAGCCTTTGGCTGTTGTCATGAGGTATTCCATACTCAAGCTTTCTTATGCCTAGTATTAGAAAAGGAACTTGGAATTAAGGCGACTCGTAAGGATATTTACACAGATGCTTCAGGTGTAAATCATTTCACTTGGATTACTGAGGCTAAGTATAAGGATATTGATTTATTAAAGCTTATCCCTAGCTTTATGGAAAAATATTATGAGGAAGGCTACTATGAGTATTTTGATCGTTTCCAATTCAAAACAGATTGTTTTGCCTATGGTAATAAGGTTAAGATGGATTTGTTCAAGCGTTATGGTGCTCTAGCGGCAGCTGGAGACAGACATTTAGCTGAATTTGTAAATCCACACTGGTATTTAACTGATCCTAAAACTGTGAAGGATTGGAAGTTCAATTTAACTACAGTTGATTTTAGAGTAAATCAAATGAAGGAAAGAATTGAAGAATCTATTTTGCTAGCAGAAGGTAAAAAAGAAATTAACTTGGTTCCTTCAGGAGAAGAAGCAACCGATTTAATGAAGGCTATCCTAGGCCATCAGGTCATTATTTCTAATGTAAATTTACCTAACCAGGGACAGTGTCCACAATTACCTTTAGGCTCTATTGTTGAAACAAATTGTATTTTTGAAAATGATCAAGTAAAGCCTATTGTTGCAAAGCACCTACCTCTAGCTGTACTCAATATGGTAGAGAAAGCCTCAAACAATATTGATACTTTATATGAAGGAATTAAGAATAGAGATTTAGATCAAATTTATGCTTGTTTTATGAATCAGGCACTTTGTTCTAGTCTTTCTTTAGAGGATGGAAAGAAGCTATTTAAAGAAATGCTTGTTAATACAAAGGAGTACTTACTTCCTTATTATCCAAATCTGGAAAATTATCTAAAATAGGGCACAGCGATGATTAAAGCAATTTTATTTGATATGGATGGCACCCTTCTTCCAATGGATATTAATAAGTTTACTAGCAGATATTTTGAAGAGATAGGAAAATATATGTATTCCTACGGATATAATCCTAAAGAACTTATCAAAGCCATTTGGATGGGAACAGAAGCAATGGTGAAAAACAATGGAATCCAATCCAATGAGGATGTTTTTTGGAAGACATTTTCTTCACTTATTGGCTTTGATGCATCTTTTGATATTCCTCTATTTACAAGCTTTTATATGGAAAAATTTGATGAAATAAAGTCATCCTGTGGTTACACAGAAGATGCATCTAAGCTAATAGAGTACTTAAAAGAAAAGAAACTTGAACTCATTTTAGCAACTAATCCACTATTTCCTTTGATTGCACAAACCAAGAGACTAGCTTGGGCAGGAATTAAGGATGAAAACTTTTCTTGGATTACCAGTTATGAGAATTCTCATTATTGTAAACCAAATTTAAAATATTATGAGGAGATTTTAAGTCATTTTCCATACTCCCCAAATGAATGTCTTATGATAGGAAATGATGTTTTAGAAGATATGGTAGCACAAAAACTAGGTATGCAGGTATTTTTATTGACAGATTGTCTTATCAATAAGGATAATGTAGATATTTCTGTCTTTCCTCATGGAGATTATAAGGCTCTTTTCTGCTATCTCGAAAAAGAAATATTTATATAGATTATATTATTTAGAAGAATGCTTATTTATAAGAAACAATAAGCACTTTTTTATTTTAAATAGTTGTTGACTTGTCAACAAAAATAGTGTATGATATAGATGTTGACAAATCAACAAGAGGTAGAATATGAGAAATAGATATCAATACTTTACAGTACTTTTAAATCAAATTACGAGAAGTGTTCATAAGATCAAGACAGAAGAAATGAGCCAGTTTGATTTAAAGAGTGCACATGTGTCCTGTTTATATTATCTTTATACAAGTGAAAAGCCTCTTACCTCTAAGGAACTTTGTGAAGTTTGTGATGAGGATAAGGCACTAATCTCAAGATCCTTAGATGATCTAGAAAAACGAGGCTTAGTTTTTTGCGAGGAATTAAAAGAAAAAAGATATCGTAGTCCTTTACAATTAACTAAAGCTGGAAAAGAAATTGGAATGTATATATCAGAAAAAATAGATGCATTACTTGAGGGAGCAACGCAAGGCCTATCTTCAGAACAAAGAAATGCGATGTATGAGGGCTTAGAGGTGATCCATAATAACTTAGAAAAAATATGTAAAAGAAAAGGGAAATAATGATGATTAAAATATTAATAGACTCTGCATCAGATATTGATTTAAAAGAGGCAGAAGAAAAGGGAATTTATTTAATGCCAATTGAAGTAACCTTTAAAGAGGTAACATATCTTGATGGCATAAATTTAAGTCATAATGAATTTTTTTTGAAATTGGTAGAAAGTAATGAACTTCCTAAAACAAGTCAAATTAACCCATATCGTTTTTATGAAGAATTTGAAAAGCTAACCAGTGACGGGTCTGATGTAATTTGTATTACGATTTCATCTAAATTATCAAGTACATATAACAATGCAGTTACTGCCTCTAAGAAATTTAAGAATAAGGTTTTTGTGGTGGATAGCTTAAATGCTAGTATAGGCCAAAGAATTTTATGTGATCTTGCTATCAGGCTAGTAGAAGAGGGAAAGTTTACTGCTAAAGAAATCGCAACAGAATTAGATAAAAGAAAGCTTTCCATTGAGCTTTTAGCAGTTGTTGGTACTTTAAAATATTTAAAAAAGGGAGGAAGAATCTCTTCAGTAGTTGCATTTACAGGAGAAATGCTTTCTATTAAGCCTGTTATCTCTATTATTAACGGTGCTGTTAAAATGGTAGGTAAAGCAAGAGGTTCTAAAAGAGGAAATAATCTACTTATTGAAAAAATGAATTCCTGTGGAGGAATAGATTTTAGTTATCCTTATGCAACAGGGTATTCTGGATTTACCGATGATTTTTTGAAAAAGTATTTAGAGGATAGTAAAGAACTTTGGATAGATCATACAACCAATATTCCAATCTATCAAATAGGTAGTACGATTGGTACACATGTAGGTCCAGGCGCCATAGCAGTAGCATTCTTTTCTAAGGAGCAAAGAAAATAGTCATAATATAAGAACAAAAAAGACCACCTATTAGAATAATTTATGGTCTTTTTTACTACTAAGATTATTATTATCATTGAAAAAAGAGCATTAATATGGTAAAATTAGACCATAAATTATAAAAATAAAGGGGCTGTTAAGAAACTAAAAAGTTTCTAACG
>JAMPGQ010000007.1 GCA_023663825.1 Anaeroplasma bactoclasticum | reverse complement strand
TTTTATTATTGTTTAACTACCCATTTTAGGGGTTAATCCCAAATTCAGGTAGTATATTACCATTTTAATTTCAAGAGTTCTTTTTCAACTTTTTGATATTTTCCAGTAGGACTCACATTAAATTTTTCAATAAGCTTAATCTTTTTGCCAATAGAAAGCATTAATCGCTTTTCTGTTTTGCACTCGATATTTTTCACTTCAATCACATTATTTTTATCATCATTAGTAGTAATAAACCTGTAATAGTTATCCGAATCATCGACAATTCTAATAATATTATTTCGATTTAAGGAAAACAAAAATTTATCTTCAAAGGTAATATTTTTTTCTTTTTTTAAGGATTGATAGATTTCATCCTTAATAACATTTTGATGATTGATTTGTTTGATATGAAATCTTCTAATTGTTAAAAACTTGTAATATCCATTTTTATCCTGATAAATATCCGTTCGATAAGCTGTATTTTGTAGTAAAACCACTTTTTTATTTTTAAGATTATGATATTTGGATGAAATATCTAAATAACTTCCAAGTTTTCCACCAATATATTTTAATTTTTGAATAACTGGACCATTTCCATTTTTAGAATATTTCCTTATAAATCCGTGATCTTCTTTATATTTTGCAAAAGGATTTTTCTCATTTGGATAGGTAGCTACTATTTTTTCAAGTAATTTAAAAGTCTGTTCATCATTTCGAGCCACTAACAGATCAGAAGATTTGCCTTTTTCAAATAATTTTTTTACTGACTCTCCATCTTTTCCATAAATATCCTTATATTTTTTTATAACGTATTCTTCATCATTATAAATACGTGTGGAATAAATAGTTTCATCTGAAAACTTACGGTTCGTTTTAGTATCTACTTTATAAGAAAAGTCCTGTGGGGTTCCATTAATAGATTTTAAATTACCTATAAATTTTAATAATTTAGAATCCTCTAATGGATTTTCAAAATCAATAACCTCCCCTGAATTTTCATTAAATACAAAGCCAGTTTCTTTATCTGTATTCAATTCAAATGCATTTTTAAAAATCTTTTGATTTTTTAAACCTGCAATAATCAATGCGTCTATTGCGTGATGAATATATACATCTCTATTTTTTTCTAGTCCCACTTTATTTCTAAAGGTATGTGTGATTTTTCCTTTTATAGTGAAGACATTTGTTGCTATATTATTTTCCTTATAATAGGATTTCAAAGTATTCATAACTGTACGAATGCCATAACTTGTATCATTCAAATTACGATTAATAAAGCCTTCGCGATTATCAAACTTAGAAACATCTTCTTGGTTTAATAGATTTGCTTTCTTTTTTAAAGGTATGTTTAATGAATTAACATACGCTTCAAATTTTTCCCAACTATTATTAGGTCCTTTAACCATACCACTACTAAAGTATTCCCAAGGTGTTTTGTTCCCTTTATCTCGATTTTCTGTTAAAGAAGCTAATGCCTTATTATTTAAACTATTGTCAAAAGAAATAGAATAAGGAATGATATGTTCAATTTCATAAGAAGAGGGATCGTTTAATAAGACATCGAGGTTAATTACTTCTCCTGAATACATTGTTTTACCATTTTGTTGTCTATAAAGCACTAGTTTTAATTTTGTTTTCGTATTTATTTTTTCTGGATTTTTCCCAATGTCTAGCAAAAATTGCTCAGTTTGTGTTTTATTTTCCTCTTGTAACTTTTGACGATTGACTTCTTCTTTCTTTTCTTCAGCAGAATCTTTAGCACGAGTTGTCTCTATAACAATAGAGGCAAATTCGCCATATTCTTTTCTTAACTCATTAACTATATTAATAGTTTGTCTATGAACTCTTTTTGCTACAGGAGAAAGGATAGCAGTATCATCAAAAGGAACCTTTTTACCATTAAAATTAAGATGATTCGTACTTAAATTATTCCTTGTTATAATTTCCATTTGATTTGAGGACGTATCCAAAAGCTCAGGTATTATTAAATCCATAGCCTTTTTAGATAAAGAATGATAACCATTCACTTTAGATATCTGGCTTATTTTATCAATTTCTTCACCTGATAATTTTAAATTAAGTTTTTTTAGTTCTTCAACTCTCTTATCAATAACAACCATACTTGTTAAACATTCTATAACTAAATCAAAGGACTTTGTATCTAACTGAATGCCTAATTTTAAAAACTTTGCATAAATATCAAAGGTAGATAAAAGGGGCTTATTATTTTTATCTATTCTAAAGCCTGTAACTGTATTTTCATCAATACTAAACATCTTCAATAATTGCTTAGGCGTAATATTTCCTTTTTCATTAACATATTTAATAATTTGCTCTTTCTCTTCAGTCGTAAATTTTGTCTTTAAGCCATCTTTAACAAAGGTTATATTATTTAAATCATTTAATAAATTAAATAAACAAGCTGTATAAGAGTTTTTAGCAATTCTAGGTTCTTCAGGAAAAATGGAGCATTTTCCACGCATTTCCTCTATAAGATTTATATGCTGAATTTGATTATTTATCATTCGGTAACTTCCATAAGGAGTAGGAAATTTTTCTGAACCTGGTCCTTCTGAAAAATCCCTTCTTCTCATAATAATTTCCACTATCTTTTCAGTAACTTCTTCTGACATTTTTTGATTAGATAACATCTTTCTCAATTCTTTTTCATAATCCTTTGAACTAAAAATATTATCTTTAGTGCGAAGCTTTTCTCCATTTTTTATTTTTTCTAATTGAAACTCACAAATAAATTTTCCTTTTTTCTTTAAACATTCCGTATTATAAGTAAGAGATGAGGAAGCAGATTTTGATTCCTTATCATCTTCATCAATAGCTACTTCATAGGAAACACCCCTATGCTTTGCGATATTAATTAATACGTTAGCCAATTCTATATTACTTAGTTTTTGTGTGAGTCCTTTAACTCGAAGTTCATAAACGTTATTTAAAATTTCAAAATCAATAGTATCAATTAGACCTAAAGATTTTAGATAGTATTTAATTGCAAGAATACGATTCTTTTTCCTTGATTTTAATCGTCTTGCCCCTCGCATTCTCCGTCTTTTTAAATTATTATCAGCATTGCCCTCTTCAAATAGTCTAACACCATAATCGATTACTTCATAACTGTTTTCTTCGATTATACCATAACCAACACTTGCAACTCCCAAATCTAATCCTAGTATTAATCCCATAAATTTCACTCCTTACTTGATTTAATTTTTCTCCACTTTTTTATAAGAGGGATGATCTTTAATTAAAGGCTTAATTCCTATAGGCATAGGAAAGGCCACTTTAATGAAATTATCCTCTCCAACACTGACAACAATACCAATACCAAAAGCTTTATGTTCTATCCTATCTCCTACGTGATAGTATTCTTCATCTATAATTATAGTCTTAGCCTTCTTAGGTTTTCTTACAATATAGCTATCATATTTTTCTTTTGCTTTTTTATAGAAATCTGCAGAAATATTTTTTAAATATTCTGTTCCCATTTCTTTTACAAAACGAGATGAGGATTCTATCTCCATATGTCCATATAGCATACGTGCTTTAGCATTCGTCACATATAGTCTTTCTTTAGCGCGAGTAATACCAACATAACAAATACGACGTTCTTCTTCTATATCTAAATCATCACTATGAAATCCACTTGGAAAAATGCCTTCCTCCATAGCCACCATAAATACTGTTTTAAACTCTAGGCCTTTAACCTGGTGATAAGTAGAAAGAATTACAGAATCTCTTTCAACTTTATCATCTTCATCCGTACGTAAGGATAAATCATTTAACAATTTTCCTAGCTTATCAAAGTTATCTCCATCTACCGTATCTTCTGTTTCTCTTAAAACAGTTTTTAATTCATAGACATTTTCTAAACGCTCATGTTCTGGATCATCTAATGCTAGCATTGCTTTATATCCTGTTTCTTCTAAAATAATGTCAATGAGTTTTACTAAAGGAATATTATTAATTTGTTCTTTTATAGATAGTATTATTTTATGGAACTCCATTAATGCGTTATATCCAGCCCCTGTTCCTTTAAAGGTCGGAATAGAATTAAATAAAGAACATTTTTCTTCTAAGGCATGTGTATGTAGCTTTTCAAGCAATGCAGATCCTATCTTACGCTTTGGTTCATTCACAATACGCATAAAAGAAAAATCATCCTCAGGATACACGATTACTCTTAAATAAGCAACCATATCCTTAATTTCTTTTCTTGCGAAGAAGGATAGTCCCCCATAAATCTTATAAGGAATTTGATATTTTATCAATAAATCTTCAAATACACGAGAGATATGGTTTGTCCGATAGAGTATTGCAAAATCACTATAGGAATCTCCAGCTAAATGAAATTCCTTGATTTTATCCACAACAAACATTGCCTCACTTTTACCACTTGCCGCTTCATAGTAAAAAGGCAATACACCTTCCTTTTTTTCAGTAAACATGACCTTTTTAATTTGATTTGGATTATGCTTGATAATTTCATTAGCTAAATTCAAAATTGGAGATGTGGATCTATAATTTTCCTCTAACAAAATTAATTGATGCTCTTTGAAATCATTTCTAAAGCGATTAATATTTTCAATTCTAGCTCCTCTAAAGGAATAAATAGACTGAAAGTCATCTCCTACAACAAAGACATTATGATATCTAGCTGCTAGCATAAATATCAAGTTGTACTGAAGGTCATTAGTATCTTGAAACTCATCCACTAAAATATATTGGAATTTTTCTTGATATTTTTCTAAAAGAACAGGATTCTTTTTAAATAATTCAATTGTTTTAATAATTAAGTCATCGAAATCCAACATATTGTTTTCTTCTAAATACTGATTATACTTTGTGTTTACTTTTTCAAATACGCTTTTTAAATAAGGATCCTTAAAATAGTAATTCGGAAAATTTTTTACCTTAGAAATTAAACTTTGAAGCTTTTTTGGTTTCATTTCCTCAATATTATTTGCTTTACAGATATCCTTAATAATCTTCAAGGAATCCTCTTCATCAAGGATTAAAAAATTCTTAGAATAAGGGGGAAGCGCCGTTATTTCTAAGCGTAGTAATCTTGCGCAAAAACTATGGAAGGTTGAAATCCACATATACTTTGTTTCTACGTGAACTAATTCTTCTACTCTACGCTTCATTTCATTTGCTGCCTTATTGGTAAATGTTACAGCTAAAATTTGAAAAGGAGAAATACCCATGTCAATGATATGGGCAATACGTTCTGTTAAAACTCTTGTCTTGCCTGAACCAGCACCAGCCATAACCATAACTGGTCCTTCTGTAGTTGTTACTGCTTCTAACTGTCGTTCATTTAATCCTTCTAACATATGAACTTCCTCCTTTCTTTCTTCTATCGATCGATTTAATTCTTGCTATCTAAGAAATCCTCATAGGTAGTCATCTTATCAATAATTTTTCCATCCTTTTCAAAGGAAATAATACGATTAGCAACTGTTTCTAATAATTCGGCATCGTGGCTAGAAAATAAGATATTTCCCTTATAAGCCTTCATACCTTCATTTAATGCGGTAATAGATTCCAAATCTAAATGATTGGTTGGATCTTCTAAAACTAATACATTTGGTGCTTCTAGCATCAATTTTGCAAACATGCATCTCACCTTTTCTCCACCAGATAAGACATTGCATTTTTTTAAGGATTCTTCTCCACTAAATAACATTCGACCTAACCAGCCACGAATAAAGCTTTCGGTTTGGTCTTCCTTAGAATATTGTCTTAACCAATCTACAAGATTTAAATTCTTGTCAAAATATTCTTTATTTTCTTGAGGTAAAAAGCCTGTAGAGGTAGTAATCCCCCATTTAAACTTACCCGTGTAATCTGTATCCTTACCAGATAGAATATTGAATAATGCAGTAACAATGACTGAATTTTCTGCCAAGAAAGCTATCTTATCATTCCTATTTACACTAAAGGTTAAATTCTTAAATAAACCTGGTTTAGCTAGGTTTTCAACAAATAAAATATCATTTCCTACCTCACGATTTGGTTTAAATCCAATGTAAGGATATCTTCTAGAAGATGGTTCAATATCTTCAATCTTAATCTTTTCAAGTAGCTTCTTTCTAGAGGTTGCCTGTCTAGATTTAGATTTATTTGCAGAGAATCTAGCAATAAACTCTTGAAGCTCTTTAACCTTTTGTTCACTCTTCTTATTTTGGTCCTTAGCCTGTTGTAGGGCAAGCTGGCTAGATTCATACCAGAATTCATAGTTACCTACATAAAGCTTAATCTTACCAAAATCCACATCACAAATATGGGTACAAACATTATTTAAAAAGTGACGGTCGTGAGATACAATTAAAACTGTATTTTCAAAATTAAGTAAGAAATTTTCTAACCAGCGTGTAGACTTATAATCTAAGTTGTTAGTAGGCTCGTCTAAAAGTAAGATATCTGGATTTCCAAATAAGGCTTGAGCAAGTAAAACCTTAATCTTTAATTTCGCATCTAAATCTCCCATTAGAGTGTAGTGATACTCTTCACTAACACCAATTCCATTAAGAAGAGTTGCCGCATCTGTTTCTGCATCCCAGCCACCAAGCTCAGAAAATTCTCCTTCTAGCTCGGCAGCCAAAATACCATCCTCTTCTGAGAAATCCTCTTTAGCATATAAAGCATCCTTTTGTTCTTTAATTTCAATTAGTCTCGGATGCCCTAATAAAACAGTATCTAAGACAGTTTTGTCATTATAAGCATTTTGATCCTGTTTTAAAATAGACATTCTTTCATTTTTATCTAGGATAACCTCACCGGTTGTAGATTCAATCTCTCCAGATAAAAGCTTTAGGAATGTGGACTTTCCAGCACCATTGGCACCAATAATTCCGTAACAGTTTCCTTTAGTGAAGGTAATATCTACATGCTCAAATAATTTTCTTGAGCCATATTGTAATCCTAGATTCACGGTCTTTAACATAATATTTTTTCTCCTAACTTCTTAAAAATCGGGGCTGCAAAGCAGTCCCTATATTTTATAATTTAAATGAGGACTTTAAGCTTACTGTACAGTTAAATACTAACCGGTCCTCTGTACTATCCTTATCTGTTGTATAATAACCATTACGAACAAATTGGAAATGATCAAGTGGCTTTGTTTCCTTTAAAGAGGACTCTACAAAACCCTCTTTAATAGATAAAGAGTTTGGATTCAAACGTTCCATAAAATCTAAATCCTTCGTTTCCTCTGTTTCAGGTAAGATTAAATCCTCAAACTGACGGAAGATTGCTGGGATTGCTGTAGTCTTTTCAACAAAGTGAATGTTTCCATTTGGCTTACGTTCAGCAAAACCAGAACCAGAACGTGTAGCTGGATCATAGGTTGCATGAATTAGAGTGATATTGCCATCCTTATCCTTTTCTACACTTGTAGCTTTAATGAAGTAAGCATGCATTAAACGTACCTCTACACCTAAAGCAAGTCTCTTCCACTTCTTATTCGGCTTTTCTTCAATGAAGTCATCTCTTTCAATATATACATATTTACTGAAGGCAATCTTCCTTGTGCCCATCTCTTCATTTTCTGTATTATTTGGACAGTCCATATATTCTACTTGTCCTTCTGGATAATTATCAATTACAACTAATACTGGATTTACAACAGCGTTAGGTCTTAATGCCTTGAGCTTTAAATCATCTCTTAAGGCTTCTTCTAATGCGTGGTATTCTACAGTAGAATTTACTCTAGATAAACCTGTAGATAAAATAAAGTTTTTAATTGCCTCAGGAGTAAAGCCACGACGCTTTAATCCTACCAATGTAGGCATCCTTGGATCATCATAGCCACTCACCTTTTTCGTATCTACTAAGGTTCTTAAATAACGCTTAGACATGACCATACCTGTTATATTTAAACGTCCAAATTCATACTGATGAGAAATATGTTCTACCTCTGTATTTGCTAAAACCCAGTCGTATAATACACGATGGTTATCAAACTCTAAGGAACAGCAGGAATGTGTAATTCCTTCAAAACTATCCTGTAAAGGGTGAGCAAAATCATACATTGGATAAATGCACCACTTATCTTTTTGACGATGATGATGCATATGAATGATTCGATAAAGAATCGGGTCACGCATATTGATGTTTGGACTAGCCATATCTATCTTAGCGCGAAGAGTCTTTTCTCCATCCTTAAATTCACCTGCACGCATTCTTGCGAACAAATCTAGATTTTCTTCTACGCTTCTATCTCTATAAGGAGAATTCTTACCTGGTTCTGTTAAAGTACCACGATATGCAGATGCTTCTTCTTGTGATAAATCATCTACATAAGCAAGTCCCTTCTTAATTAAAAGAATTGCCTTTTCATAGGTAGCCTCAAAATAATCACTACCAAAGAATACATGATTTGGTGTATAACCTAACCATTTTAAGTCTTCTTGTATAGCATCTACATATTCACTATCTTCTTTTGTAGGGTTAGTATCATCAAATCTTAAATTTGTTTTACCTCCATAGGCTTTAGCACATTCAAAGTTTGTGATAATAGCTCTAGCATGTCCAATATGTAAATAAGCATTAGGTTCAGGTGGAAATCGAGTTATAATTTCTTTTACTCTTCCTTCCTTTAAATCCTCTGCCATTAAAGTCTTTATATAATTACTGATTTCTTCCATAAATATCGCTCCTATAAAAACATAGTTTTTAAAACTTGCATAACGATATTATTATACATCATGTCCCTTAAAATTTCAATAAGTCAAGCAATCATGTTCACATTATGTGCTTATAAAAATTTGTTTTCAGGCACCAAGATTATTAACGTTATATCATAGAGGCTTTTTATTATAATCTACTTTAATTCTTTCATGCTTAAGCGTTTGTGGGTGACTAACAAAAAAGCTTAAGCTGCCTGCTTAAGCTAAATAGACATTACATCCTTATTCTTCTTTGCTGTAATTTCTTCAATCAAGGCTATCTTTTGATCTGTGAGCTTTTGAACATCTTCTAAAGCACCCTTTTCAACGTCTTCAGGTAAATCTAGCTTCTTAATCTCGTCATTCGCATCTCTTCTCACATTACGAACAGCAACCTTGCCCTGCTCTTCCATTTTACCAACAACCTTAGTTAATTCCCGTCTACGCTCTTCTGTCATCTGAGGTAAAATTAAACGAATCCCATTGCTGTCATTTTGAGGAGTTAACCCTAAAGTTGAAGCAGAGATTGCCCTTTCAATATCCTTAAGGATGGACTTATCAAAAGGCTTGATATAAAGTTGATTTGCTTCTGGAATGGTAATTGAAGATACCTGTTTTAAAGGTGTCATTACTCCATAGTATTCAATAAAGATTGAATCTAAAAGGGAAGCATTTGCACGTCCTGTACGTACAGTAGATAATTCTCTTTCTAAAGAAGCTAAAGCTTTATCCATTTTGTCCTCAGCTTCTAATAACAACATTTCTAGTTCTTCCATATATATTCTCCTATTTCACTTTAACGAAGGTACCAATCTTTTCACCATTTACGGCACGAACGATATTTCCTTCTGTATTCATATTAAACACGATAAGATTTAGTCCATTATCTTTACATAAGGATGCAGCTGTAGCATCCATAACCTTTAAATCCTTAGCTAAGATTTCAGAAAATGTTAATTCGCTATAAAGCTTAGCATTAGGATTTGTACGAGGATCAGAATCATATACACCTTCTGTTTTATTCTTTGCCATAAGAACAATTTCAGCACCAATTTCTGTGGCTCTTAAAACACAAGCGGTATCTGTTGAAAAGTATGGGGATCCTATTCCACCCACAAAAATACAAACACGTCCCTTTTCTAAATGACGTACAGCTCTTCTTCTAATATAAGGCTCTGTTATCTCATTGATAGTTAAAGCAGATAAAACACGTGTTGGAACACCAACTTGTTCTAAAGCATCCTGAACGGCTAGACCATTCATTATCGTTGCAAGCATGCCCATATAATCGGCTTGAGCACGTTCCATACCTAATTCTGAGGCTGTCTTGCCACGCCAAATATTTCCACCACCAACAACGATGCCAATTTCAACTCCTAAATCGTGAGCCGCTTTAATTTGTTTAGCAATAGAGCCAAGCGTTTGAGAATCAATTCCAAATGCCGTATCTCCTTTGATTGCCTCACCACTCATCTTTAATAAAACACGTTTGTACATATCCTTATCCTCCATATTTTATATACAAAAATAAGGAAGGCCAGTAGCCTCCCTTAAAAATTAATTATTGAAAGCTGCTGACTGTGCTGCAACCTCAGCGGCAAAATCATTCACTTGTTTTTCAATACCTTCGCCAACCTCAAGACGTGTGAAGAACACAACCTCAGATTTAGCACCCTTAACATAGGCATCAACAGTTTGATCAGGATTCTTAACGAAAGCTTGTGATAATAAACAAATCTCCTTTAAGTTCTTTTCAAGACGTCCTGGTACAATACGCTCAGCAATAATGTTTTCAGGCTTTGGTTTAGCTGCTTGGGCATTCTCATTTAATGCAGCAGCTAAAATAATTTCTCTTTCCTTTGCAATTTCCTCTGCAGGAATATCAGCGCTAGAAATATATCTAGGGTTTAATGCAGCAACATGCATAGCAATATCCTTAGCTACTACATCATCATTACCAGAAAGTACAGCAATCGTAACGATTCTACCCTTCATATGCTTATAAGCACCAAATACTTGGTCGCTCTTCTTTTCAATTACACCTACACGACGTAGTGTAATCTTTTCACCAATAACTCCAGAAGCTTCTAGAATTACAGTATTTAAATCCTTACCATCTACCAAAATAGCTAAAGCCTCTTCTGTATTTGTAGCATCTGAATTAGCAATAACATCGCCAACCTTATCTAATAGGTTTAAGAATTTTTCGTTTTGAGCAACGAAATCTGTTTGTGAATTTAATTCAAAAACAACACACTTATTGCCAGAAATACGATAAGAGCATAGACCTTCAGCAGCAATAGCACTTTCCTTCTTAACGGCCTTTGCAATACCCTTTTCACGTAACCAAGTTACAGCTTCTTCCATATTTCCATTGGTAGCATCAAGTGCCTTCTTGCAATCAAGCATACCAGCAGATGTTTTCTCACGTAACTCTTTTACCATTTGTGCAGTAATATTTGCCATAATTTTCATCCTCCAATTATTCAGCTGGGGTTTCTTCTGCCTTAAGAGGCTTCTTAGTGGTAGCTCTTTTAACCCTTGGGGCATCCTTAGTGCTAGGCTTTTCTTTAGAAATTTCTTCAGTCAAATTAACCTCTTCAGGCTCATTAAACTTTTCAACCTCGCCACCATTTGCCTCAATAACAGCATTAGCCATTACCCAAGTAACAAGCTTAACAGCACGGATAGCATCATCATTTGCAGGAATAACATAGTCAACATCATCAGGATCACAGTTTGTATCAACAATACCGAATACTGGGATGTTTAACTTACGTGCTTCTAAAATTGCATTACGTTCCTTACGAGGATCAACAATAAATAATGCATTTGGAAGCTTTTGCATATCCTTAATACCACCTAAGAACTTTTCAAGCTTAGTACGTTCAGCAACAAGCTTAATTACTTCCTTCTTAGGTAACTTTTCAAATTCTCCATTTTCTTCCATTTTATGAAGCTCATGAAGCTTATTAATTCTTCTTTTAATGGTTTTGAAGTTCGTTAAAGTACCACCTAACCATCTTTGATTTACATAGAATTGACCAGAACGTGCTGCCTCTTCCATTACTGCCTCTTGAGCTTGTTTTTTCGTACCTACAAAAAGTACTCTACCATCATTTTTAACGATTTCAAGTAAGGCTGCATATGCACTTTCAATTTGGCTTGCAGTCTTTTGTAAATCGATGATGTAAATCCCATTTCTAGCTGTAAATATATACTTAGCCATCTTAGGATTCCATCTGCGAGTAGCATGTCCAAAATGAACACCTGACTCTAATAATTGTTTCATTGAAACTACTGATTCAGACATTTTTTCTTTCTCCTTTTTATTTTTGTTTTTGTCCTCTGTCCTCTTCTACGCCAGCCTCCATCAATTTTACTTGCACACGACGACCAGCTCCAAGAACATGTGTATTTTTGTGCCTATGATATAATACCATATATTCGAGTAAAATTCAAGTGAAAAAAGTGATTCCTTAAGAAAATGAAAGAGATTAGCAGGTTACTAATCTCTAAAAACGTAAATCTTACTCAGCAGATTGGCTAGGTAATGTACCCTCTTCTGTTAAGGTAATGGTATAGTTTTTCATTCCACTTGTATAACTATTTACGGAAGAAGCATAAGTAAAAGCATAATAGATAGGAACAAAAATATAAACTTTAGTATAATCCTGCGTTCCATCATTATATGTGCAATAAGTTGGAAGATATGCAACAACTAATTTTGTTGGATCGTTTTCTTTAACTATGTAGTCCTTTGGAATTGCTAGACTTTGCTTTATTGATAATTTTCCAAAGAAAACATCACTTATCTTCTCCTCTTTTTTAAAATTCAAGCCAAGCATAGCCTCTGTGATACCATAATCCTTATCATTCATTTCCTTTAAAAAGGAAGTTGCATCATTTGATGGAGTCTTTCCATTAAAAAACAAAATTTTGACATCAATTTGTTTTAGACGATTATTCATATATTCATCTAAATCTATAGTTTGATAAAATACAGATGCCTTAGCATCCTTTAAAAGCTTCACATCTACGAACTCTTTTGTACGATCTAAGTTTGCATTTAAACTAACACCATTTGCTACATCATCCAAAAGTAAAGCTTCCTTTATAGAGGTATCGGGATTGTCACGAACCACTTCACGCTTTGCTTTATTTCCACAGCTACATAATATTATTATCATAAAAATGGATGAAATCATTGCTATTTTTTTCATTTTACCTACTCCTTTTCAAGCATTAAAAATTATATCAAAAAACTAAGATTTATACAAGTAAAATATGATTTTGATTTTGAGTTTACTCGTTTTTTAATTCAAGTAAAATTTAAGGGTTTAGTGTGGTCTAAAAGAAATTCCCATAACGGTCTGTAAATCTTTCTTTTGTTTTTTTGATATTCACTGCCCCATTACCTCTTGATATATCTGTTAGCAATACTAAAATTATTACTTAATATTCTATTGTAATATCAGATATAAAATGGGTTTCTGTTTTATTTATTCTTCTAGATATATTTTTAAAAAAATTTACTGTTTCCTCTCTTAAAATATTATTTAAAATGGTATAATTTTTCATAGAAAAAGTTCTCCCGGCATATTTTATTATGCCATTTTTAGGGATTTTTTACTATTTATAGGCACTAAAATCCATGAATTTTACTCCATGGATTTTTTCTTTTTGTCTACTATGTTGGTACCACTTCAGATTTGTCGATATATTTAAGGTCTTTTTTATCAAATAAATCGATAGAAAATTCAAGCACCTTTTTCAGTTTCAATTATTAGGGACTGTAATCTTATCAAATCGTCTGTTGGGTAAAAGATAATTAAGCAAATTCCCTTCTTCATCCTTAGCACACGCAAGAGAGCCAATATAATAAGATGTATGTGGTGGTTGGTTGTAGCCAACATTTTCACTAGATACCTGACATCTGTATTGACTATCGTGCATTAAAGTATAAAGTCTATATTGTGTATGTTCGCCAGTCATATATAGCCTTATGCCGTCACAATAGCCGTCACCATTTAAGTCGTTCAGTCTAAATAGCATTTCTTCACGCCAATCCCCTAGAATGTCCGCCGTTAAAGCAGGAACACCTTTAGAGCCATTATTTGTGGTTACGTCTGGAATAGTTGTCTGTAAGTGGTACCCCCAGGTAAAGCGGTTGGTTTGCCCTTTAAGTCCGCTTTTTTCAACAATGTCCCAATCACTAGGCGTCATATAGTCTATATAATGATGTGCTAAGAATGGTATTCCTCCACTACCAGCTATATCTAAAAGCTCGACATCCAAATTACCGTCCCAATAAACAGTGAAATCCATACATCTTGCTTTATTTGAATCAGGGGCAAGCGTGACGGGCAAATCAGAGTCTTTGGCTGTAAATCCTTTCAATTCACTACCGTCCTTTGTGCTATATAGCGAGCCATTCATAACAGAATAGAATACGGCAGGGTCATTATATTCCAAAGAATATGCGTCGTGGAGATTACCAGCCATACCTCGCCCAATGTCCCAGCCAGCCCAGTCACTCCAATACAAATCCTTATATCCTTGTAGGTTTGAGCTGTCATATTGTATTAAATCAATGCCTGACCCGTGCTCGTGGACGGAATATACTTCAATTTTACCGTCGTTGTTAAAGTCGTTTATATGATGTGCATCCCCGTGCCCTCTGCCTGTAGAAGACATACAATGTCCATCATCATCAATAATTGCCGCACCATAAACTATTTCGTGCTTACCATCATTATCGACATCTGCAACACCTAAAGAATGATTGCCTTGTCCGTGTGCTGTTAATGAAAATGTTTTATGAGGACGGCTTTCGGTATAATTGTAACGGTCATCTCCGTACCAAACCACATTATTACCTTCCACTATTCCCTCACGGACATCACTTGCACCATCATCCCCGCCAACCCAGTTATTTTCTGATAACCAGCGTTGTGTTAAATTTTTCCCATTCCAATCATAAGCAGTTAAATAAACGTATGTATAAAGTCCACGTGTCATTACTGCTGAAGGATGTTCGCCGTCAAGATAAGCGACTGTTCCTAAAAATCTTTCACTACGATTCCCACAATAATCACCCCAACGAGGGAGTCCTTCATCTCTTCCACCTGTCCATTTAGGAGGGAAGTTCCAATCTGCCTCGTAGCCAATCGTTTGTAAAGCCATACCTGTTTCGCCACTAAATACGGTCAATAATTCTGGACCTGACCAACAACCAAAATCAGGATTTCCGTAATAGCGTGAGTTATCTATATCCTTGACATTATATTGCTTGCGAGATCCTGTATGTGTTGTGTAATCCCAAGTAAACTGACTATATGTACCTCTACCTGCTTCACTTACATAATATTTTTGATTATTTTTGCTTACAGTATGGGTCCCAGGAGCAGTTTTCATAATCATTTCAGATTTTCCGTCACCATCAAAATCGTAAACGAGAATAGGGTTATAGTGGGTGCCAGCACAAATATTTCTACCACAGTTAACTTCCCACATTGTTCTGTTTTCACCTGTTTGCCAATCGACATCCACACCACGAATGATTACTGGGCTTGAATACCCTGGCCAACTGCGTTGGGTAGAACCATAAAAGGAAACAACTAATTCATATTCTCCGTCACCATCTAAATCGCCTGTCATAATATCATCAACGCCATATTTCCACCGAATAGGCTTTCCATCATCACCTATTTTGTCGGTAAGTATAATATCACCATTTTCATCGGTTGCAACATCTGTTTCATATTGCTTTATCATTTCACCTGTAATTGGATCTTCAACCTCTAATTGTTTTTCTTCATTTGTGTCGGGGTCAATAACCATTATAGGAATTTTATTCCCGTTTTCATCAAGCTTATAGGTACTTTCACATGTCTGCTGAATATCATCAGGTGGCATATCAAATAAAATATCGACATAGCCTGATCCCCCTTTAGCAGTATTTAGTGTTTTAACTGGTTTATTTATTTTTTGTACAGCAGGATCATTTGGATTTGCCCCCGCAGGAACGACCTGATATGTTGCATCAAGCGGAGGATTGCCATAGTGATTCCACTGCGTTGCATCGTGTGGACCTGTCGTATGTACTAATTTTCCATTGCAATAAATGTCAAAGGCTTGATTTTCTATACTTTCATAGCCTAAAAGTCGCCAACTTAAATAAGTGTTGTCCCAACCACCATTCACAGCAACTAGTCCTCTGTCAAGGTTTTCCATTTGCTTTGTTAAAGGAGACTCAAAGAAAGAAATAGTTGTCTCTTTCTTAACAGAACAGGATGCCATACTTAATACGGCAACCACAGAGATAAATATCATTGAAAGTTTTTTTATCGGCGCTTTTTTATTTGCTTGGGGATATTTTATTGTATTATTTTTCGTTTTTCTATCCATCTTCATAAATTCTCCTTAATTATAAAATATATTTTTTTTAGAAAATGTCGAAATGCACCTATCAACATTATAATAAATTCCCATGTGACAGAAAAAGTCCTCCTAACTCTATGCTTTTAAACAATTTTATTATACCTTTTTTGAGGGCTTTTATCAATATTTATATACGCTAAAATCCATAAATTTCACTCCAAGATTTTTTCTTTTTTATCCCCTCCTTATTTCATTTTAGGGAGAACTAAAAAAATTTATGATGTTCTAATTCTTCACATCTTTTTTTGAAGCTCTAGGGTGACTCAATTCATAGGATTTTCTAACACTTTCAAAAGAAACATGTGTATAAATTTGAGTTGTAGATAAATTTTCATGGCCTAATAACTCTTGTACACTTCTCAAATCTGCCCCATTATTTAATAATGCTGTAGCAAAGCTATGTCTTAGCATATGTGGAGATAATTTAAAGGTTTCCCCACAATCAGCAATCAACTTATTTAATATCACACGAACCCCACGAGGTGTTAGGGTTGTACCATTTTTATTCAAAAACAAATGTCTATTTTCATGGTCATTTGAAAGGTATAATAAATCCAAGCGGAAGGTGGAAATATATCTTCTCAAATCATGTGCCATATCCTCAAACATAATAGCCACTCGATCCTTACTTCCCTTACCATGAACTACTATAGAAAGATTGCTAAAATCAATATCCTTTATTTCTAAGCTACATAACTCACTCACACGTAAGCCACACCCATATAATACTTCTAAGATACAATAGTTTCTCAAGCCTAAAGGTGTATTTTGATTGCAAGCATTAAATAGCATTTCTATTTCACTTTCTTTAATCATTTTGGGTAATCTTTTTGGTGCCTTAGGTGCTTCGACCTCATCAAAATAATTTGTAGTTACTTCTCCACTTTTTAAATGAAAGTCATAAAAGCTACGTAAAGAAGATAGCTTTCTATTGATACTTGTAGAGGCTAAGTTTAAACTTGACAAATAGGAAATATAAATTGTGCATAACCTTTTATTTCTAATCTGTAAAAGACCTGCAGCCATCCTTTCGGAATGAATGAATTCACTAAATTCTAAAATATCCTTATGGTAACTGATTACTGTATTTGGAGAATAATATTTTACATTTGCTAAATAATCCATAAATTTAGCTATAGCTTCAGAATCATTCATAACATTTCCTCTCCTTTTGCATAGTTTCCAAAGCACGCTTAGCATAAAGGGCTTTTCTATCCTTTTTCTTATGTGGAATATTTAAATCTGCCATAATTCCAAAATTTGCATTCATAGGTTGGAAGCCTTCAGGACTAGCATTACAGATATAGTTTGCCATACTTCCCATCACTGTAGTGGAAGGAAAAACAACAAGCTCCTTACCCTTTAAATATCTATCCATATTGATTGCAGCATAGATTCCACTTGCTGCAGATTCTACATAGCCTTCTACACCACTAATTTGTCCTGCAAAAAAAAGATTAGGATATTTCTTTGTTTGGAAGGTTGGATTTAATATTTTTGGAGCATTGATATATGTATTCTTATGCATTCTCCCATACTTGGCAAACCTTGCATTCTCAAGTCCTGGGATCATTTGAAATACTCTTTTTTGTTCTCCAAATTTTAAATGTGTTTGAAACCCTACTAGATTATACATTTCCTTGGCAGCATCATCCTGTCTCAATTGAACTACTGCATAAGGCTTTTCTCCATTTGGAGTCTTAAGCCCAACTGGCTTCATAGGCCCAAAGGTTAAGGTCTGTGGTCCACGCTTGGCCATTATCTCTATTGGCATACAGCCTTCAAATACTTTTATCTCAAAATCTTTAACCTCAACTTCTTCAGCTGTAATTAAAGCAGTATAGAACAGGTCAAACTCTTCCTTAGTAAAGGGACAGTTATAATAAGAAGGTACTCCTTTATCATAACGTGATTTTAAATACACCTTAGAATAATCAATAGAATCTGCATATATAATCGGCGCCTGTGCATCAAAAAAATAAAAGTCCTCTGCATCAAATAATCGTTTTATTTCTTGGCATAGTCCATCTGTTGTCAATGGTCCTGTTGCAATAATCGTAGGAATATTAACATCTAAAGAAGTTATTTCATCATAGATAATATTTACATTGGGTAATGCCTTGATAAATTCAGTAACATAATTAGCATAGCCTTCCCTGTCAACTGCTAAAGCGCCACCTGCCTCTACTGCATGCATTCTAGCAGCTTTGATAATGAGCGAATCCCATAATTCCATCTCTTTTTTTAAGATGCCACAGGCATTCTCCAAAGAATCACTTCTCAAAGAATTAGAGCATACAAGTTCCCCAAATTTATCTGTCAAATGGGCAGGAGTCATCTTTTTTGGACGCATCTCATACAAATGAACAGTATAACCTTTTTTTGATAAATAGTAGGTTGCCTCACATCCTGCAAGGCCTGCTCCTATAATGTTGATTTCCACTTAATTCACTTCCTCATTCCATAAATAAGTCATACTTTAAATCAGCAATAAATTTCTTTATAAATTCTTTTTTATTCTCCCAGATTTCCTTGGCTACTGGAGTCACCATATAATTTTGATTTAATATATGGGCAGAATGTATCATAATTTCATTAAAGACAGAATCATAAGAATCTGGGCATTTAAATCCTTCTGCAAGCAAATCAAAGACAACACCTAATGCTCCTTCTTCATCAATTAAATCTGCTTCTAATAAAACAATCATTTCGATAGGTGTATCTGGTTCTTTAATTAATCCTTTATTGGAGTGATTTAAAATCATATTATAAATTTTATCTGTAAACTCTTTTGCAAAGGAATGCTTTAAAGCATATTCTAAGAAAATATTTGCCCCTAAAGTGGCATGAGACTTTTTAGATTCATTGGTGTATCCACAATCATGGAATATTGCTGCTGTTAAAACAATACTCTCATCACAATTCTCTACACCAGCTATAATTCGTTTTGCCCAACCATAAACACGTTTAATATGTTCAAAACGATTTCTAAAGTAAAGCTGTGGCTTATGACTTCTAATTCCCTTATTTTCAATTAACATATGCTTCACATATTCTAGCATATCCTCAAAATTCAAATCCATTAATATCACCCATCTTCATTATAACATAAAAGACGCATCTTCCGATGCATCTTTTATTTAAATCGTCTTTAATATAGTACTACTAGCTGTTAAAACTGTATTCTTCTCGTCAACAAAGGTGTTTCTTAAATCACTTAAAAGATCCTTTACTGAATAATAATATTTCCTAGAGTCATTAAAAGCCAAAAGCTTTTTTCCACTAAATTGAGAAGAACGTGCTTCACTTTGATATAAGAAGTAAATTCTTAAATTACTTGCATATGCATTTTTACCCCAATTATTTCCCTTAGAAAAATAGAAGGCATCAGTTGCAATATTTATAACAGATTCAGATAAATATACTGTTTTTAAAGAAATGCAATTCTTAAAAGCATTTCCACCAATTGTTGTCAAACTTTCATTTGAAATAAACGTAGCTATACTATTATTTTCGGTAAAGGCAGAAAAGACTTCTTTTGAATCATTTATTTGTTCTTTAATTTCTATAACTTTTAAATAATTTCCACTAAGTAGTGCATATTCTGGCAGAATCACAGTTGATGCAGTGCCTGTATAAGCAGTTACACTAGCACCTGATTCCTTTGATTCGAATTCAAAATAGCTTAATTTTGTTGCTGCATAAGCTGTAAAATGATGAGTACCAGTTATTGCTTTTACATCAGACCAAGAATAGTATGTATCATTTTCTACCCAAGCATTAATTTCAAAGCTATCATATGTACCATTTGGTAACAAATTGGAAATATCTTTTGCCTCAGTCTTTGGAATATAAAAACCATAAAATCCTTTGGTATTGAATTCTTCTCTTGGTGTTTCAAAAGTAATCAAATCGAAATTTTCAAGGCGTGAATCATTTAAAGGAATTAATTCTAAATCAAAACATTCCTTTTCATCATCTGCTACAAATAGGCTCGCAAAATTAGATAGGATATATTCTGGAGTTAAAATAGATGCATCATATAATAGATACTCATTATTTTTATAGATGACATAAGAATTATCTAAAAAGCTTTGATTATCTTCTTTTTTCAATTCTTTTTTTGCACCATTATACTGTACTACAAATGGATAGAATACTTCTTCCCACTTTACAGTTAAATCATAGAATCCAGGTGTAAGTGTATCTAAATCAACACAAGTATCCTCAATAAACAATCCCACATATTTGTAGATTATATCATCTATTTTATGAATATTATATTGTTCTTCTATCGTTGAAGTAATATCAGCACCCTCATAGGTAATAAGAGTATACTCCTCATCATATAAAGAGGTAATCTTCATTTGAATAGTCACATCTACAAGCTTAGCATAATATACTAAGGTTTTATTTGCCATATAAATTTGATCAAGTTGGTCTAGTGGCTTCAAATAAGATGCATCTAAATACCAGCCCAGAACCTTATAATATTTAGTTTCTTCTTCTAAAGTTACACTAAATACTTGATTTAAAACATAAGGGAAATCAATCTTATCTTGAGCACCATATTTTCTGATAATACTTCCAGTTTCTGCAAGATCAAAGATAACATTATGCTTAATTTTACCATTACTTATCCATGTGTTATTTTTATAGATATATTCCTCATCAGCATTAAACTGAGCATCAAAGTCAGCTAAATATCGATCAAGCTCATCTAAAGAAACAGCAGATACAACCAGATTATTATTTTCATCCTTTTTGATATTGCTTAAAACTAAGTTTTTGCTATTCAAGTTGATAACTTCAACTGCTGTAAAGCTGAAATTTGTTATTTTAGTAATCATCGGTACAAAGATTATATTCCCATCAGCATCTAAAACATAGTTCCCTAATTCATCTGTTTTAGCAACTAAAGAGGAGGCTAAAACTGCTAATAATTTACCTAAATCATTATTATCTGCAATTTCCTTCATATTCAAATCAAACATAAATTCTTCTGTGCCAATGGAAACATCACTTACGCATAAAGAAGCATCAACGAAGCCATCACCTTCAGGCGTTTTATTGATAAGAGTAATAATACTGTCTGGTAACCCCATAGAATAGTCTAAAAGATAATACATGATATTATCAAAAAATTCTGTATAATGTATTTTAATCTTACGACTATCCTTAGCCTTCTCATCATCTCTATGAATATAAACATAATTATCTTTATAATAAATATATACATTTTTCTTTGACATTGCCAAAGAGGCTATACCTATATTCGTTAAATCTAAATGTGCATAAACAATCGGCATTCCAGTCTCATCAACATTGACCTTAAATAATACAGGTACGTTTATATTAATGATACTTAACGCAGTAAGAGTTACAGTACCACTAACCTCAAAGCTCTTCTCTAAAGCATTATGATAGAACGCTTCAAATAAATTAGCAATGTTTGATATTTCATAGTAGCTTGCATAATCGGTAGGAATAATCAAACCAAGTGAACTTTCAAGTAACGAAATATTTAAAGTATCTAGCTTCATATATTTTCTTGAATTTGTATAGGAAACATAAAGGTTAGCTATGTCTATAGCAGCTAGTTTTTTTACAGAATTACGATTTAACGTAATAGAGATTGCTTGAGCCTCATCCTTCATCGTAGCAAATAATAATTCTGCTGGAATAACAAAGGAAACTTGGCTTGGACTAACTGTTATTTCATCAAAAAGCTTGCTTAAATCCTTAATCTTTTTGTCCTGGCTTTGATTTAAGAATGGAATATTTAAATTTAGAAGCTTCATTATTGATGCAATTAAATTTTCAATTCCTTGATAAGTAGATCTAACCTTTACAACTGCTCCTAAGTCATCTGGATTATTTCCATAGGTTGCAAACATCATTGCACAATCAAAATCATTTGATAAGGATTGAAGTGTTGTTAATGAAATGATTTCTAAATCCAATTGATGCCATGCGATTTGCTTACCATCTTTAAATTCATATACAATCAGCTTTAGTCGGGCATCAAATTCTTGATTTTCAAGAAGCTTAATGTAGACATCACCATCAATTGTTGCTACAACATCACCATTTGTGTTTACTTGTGTATGAAGGCTTAAATCAAATTCTTTTTCTAAAGTAAGATTATACACATCTACACCATAGGATAAAAGTGTTAAAAGATCATCTTTGTCTAAATCTACACTAGGTGTAGGAATTGAAGATACAAAAGAAGAAGAAATTAAAATTGGTGCACTTAAATCTATTTTTTCATCATAAGATACATTTACTAGTCCTTCTATTTTATTTTCTATGCAATAGAAAGTAAATAAGATAGGACATAGTTTACCAATAAATTTTGACATGTCAGCTTCTAAGGAAGATGCTGTGATTTTCAAAGCCAAATCCTTCAAATCTATTGCAGTAAAACTTGGGATATTTGGATTTTCAAGCTGAACAATTGGAGATAAAATAGCTATTACCTCTTCAATAAAGTCACCTATTTCATCAGTTCTTAAAGCAATCGTCTGATTAGAAATAGTTATATAAATGGTATTATTTATAAATGAAACATCAAATTGAACAGTTACACCCAAACCTGTTAAACACAAATGACATAATGCTTTTACATCGCTATCCCATAAAACATCAACAGACGCACAAATTGTAAGTATGAGTGGTTTGTTGTTGATAAGCACGTTTGTTGTTGCATCTTCCATTTCAATATGAAGAGACTTATTTGAAGCCAATTCTACTATACACCCAATGCTATCTAATAAACTAGATAAATCCTCTTTAAACATCGTTGATGTAGGAACGTTAATCTCTTTATATTCTACCTTTTGAACACTAGCATTAAGATTTAAGACGTTTTCTTGATTCAAATTTAAGCTATATCCAAATTCTTCTTTTGTAAAAGATAGCTTTAATTTGCTAAATATACTGAAATACTTGCTTAAATTTAATTCAATTGTATTGTTTGTAAGTTGAATGTTTTTGCATAAATCTAGAAGATCTTCAAAGGTGAAATCTATAAAAGTCGGAAAATCTAAATTTAATTTTTCGCAAATCAATTCTACGACTTCCATAATGTTTGAATCATGAATTTCAATGATAGTATCATAAAAACCAATATAGATTTTATGATTTTTATACATCAATAAAACATCAAATGTAATATCAAATACGGATAAAGATAATAAAGCATTAATATCATAGGCAGAAGTTTCTACATTATATAGTAATTCAATATTGCCAACATATAAAATGGTAGTAGATCCTACTATAAAGCTTCCATTTAACTCTACTCCTAAGGATTCTTTATTGATGATAGACATAATATATTCTACTAAATCAATGTATCCTTCTACAAATGAATACTCACTATCATTTACTTCTATCTCTTCTTTATTTGTAACATCTAAGCTTAAACTTAATTCATATAAACTGGTTGTAATATCAAAGCCAACTAAAGTGTCTGTAAGTACTATTTCTGTTTCACTCATTCCTTCTAGGAATACTCCTAGATTTAGTAAAACACTTATTGTATCTTCAGTAATACATAACTCTTTAACTACCTCTAATACCTTAGTAAGAATCTCTTCAGGTTTTGATTCTGGTAATACTGGTAGCTTATCTTGAAGTAATTCTTTTATTGTAGCTTCACTGATTTTAACCTTTATATTCTCATAAGCTACATACACTGTCTCATTAGTATATATCAAATCTAAAATCAAGCTTTGTCCTTCATATATAACTTGAACTTTTCCCTTAGCTTTTAGTGTATCCTTCCAATCAACATATACTTTTCCTGATACTTCTATAGCTTCATACTTTCCACTAAAGCTGATATAACCATATTGCTGATTTATCATTGTCATAATATCTTCAACATAGTCTATGACATTTAATACATCTGCTTCATCAAAGTACTCTTTTGGTACTTCAATCTCTTTATACTCAACAGGTGTAATTGATCCACTCATTTGAACAAGGTTGTTATTTACTTCTAAGCCTAATGTTGTATCCTCTAAGCTGAAGTTCAACCCTACTACTCCTATAAATTCTAATATAGAGCTTAAATCTGCTTCTATAGAATTAGAATCTAATTTGATGTTTGCTATTAGACTTAAGATGTCTTGAATTCCTATTTGTGGAGCTTCCATCTTTGATAACTCTACTCCTAGTCTTCTTGTAATCTCATTTAGTGTTTCTGATATCGTATCTAGATTTACTTTGATTGTATATCCTAATCCACTTACATAAATATCCTTACCAACAACGATAATATTAACTTCTACTTGCTGATCTAAGTAAGTAACAATAAGTTTTCCTTCTATAGTATAGCTATTATCCTTAAGGTATAGTTGAATATCTCCTAATACTCCTATTTTATATGTCTCATAGGTGATGATTCCATCTATATGAACTCCTAAGGATTCTTTATTGATGATAGACATAATATATTCTACTAAATCAATGTATCCTTCTACAAATGAATACTCACTATCATTTACTTCTATCTCTTCTTTATTTGTAACATCTAAGCTTAAACTTAATTCATATAAACTGGTTGTAATATCAAAGCCAACTAAAGTGTCTGTAAGTACTATTTCTGTTTCACTCATTCCTTCTAGGAATACTCCTAGATTTAGTAAAACACTTATTGTATCTTCAGTAATACATAACTCTTTAACTACCTCTAATACCTTAGTAAGAATCTCTTCAGGTTTTGATTCTGGTAATACTGGTAGCTTATCTTGAAGTAATTCTTTTATTGTAGCTTCACTGATTTTAACCTTTATATTCTCATAAGCTACATACACTGTCTCATTAGTATATATCAAATCTAAAATCAAGCTTTGTCCTTCATATATAACTTGAACTTTTCCCTTAGCTTTTAGTGTATCCTTCCAATCAACATATACTTTTCCTGATACTTCTATAGCTTCATACTTTCCACTAAAGCTGATATAACCATATTGCTGATTTATCATTGTCATAATATCTTCAACATAGTCTATGACATTTAATACATCTGCTTCATCAAAGTACTCTTTTGGTACTTCAATCTCTTTATACTCAACAGGTGTAATTGATCCACTCATTTGAACAAGGTTGTTATTTACTTCTAAGCCTAATGTTGTATCCTCTAAGCTGAAGTTCAACCCTACTACTCCTATAAATTCTAATATAGAGCTTAAATCTGCTTCTATAGAATTAGAATCTAATTTGATGTTTGCTATTAGACTTAAGATGTCTTGAATTCCTATTTGTGGAGCTTCCATCTTTGATAACTCTACTCCTAGTCTTCTTGTAATCTCATTTAGTGTTTCTGATATCGTATCTAGATTTACTTTGATTGTATATCCTAATCCACTTACATAAATATCCTTACCAACAACGATAATATTAACTTCTACTTGCTGATCTAAGTAAGTAACAATAAGTTTTCCTTCTATAGTATAGCTATTATCCTTAAGGTATAGTTGAATATCTCCTAATACTCCTATTTTATATGTCTCATAGGTGATGATTCCATCTACATGAACTCCTAAGGATTCTTTATTGATATTCTTCAGTACAAAATCAATCAAATTTATATA
Source organism: Anaeroplasma bactoclasticum (assembly GCA_023663825.1). Lineage (GTDB taxonomy): Bacteria > Bacillota_I > Bacilli_A > Acholeplasmatales > Anaeroplasmataceae > Pelethenecus > Pelethenecus bactoclasticus_A. Next base: position 22,309 of record JAMPGQ010000007.1, on the reverse strand, counting down.
CTCATCCATATCAACATAATTAGAACCATCAAAATCTACTGAAAAATCTGTTGTAGTATCTAAAAGAAGTATAATATCATTCAGATTTGTTTTTAAACTGAACCCTTCTTCAGTATCTTCAATTTTCAAATCTAAAATGGAAAGTTCTTCTATCAAACTAGATAAATCTAAAGAAATATACACTTCTTTATCTTGAATTGAAAGTTTTTGAAGAATTGTTTTAAAATCTATGTCAGAAAGTGTTTCTAAAGCTTTAGAAATATCTAATTTAGGAAGTGCCTTATTTTCAGGTAAAACCTTTTTAATGAATTCCATAAGTTCTAATGAAGAAAGCTTAAGCTTCATTTGTTTATAGTTTACATAGAAATAAGATGAATCATAAACAATAAGAACTGTTTCACTAAGTTCTAATTTTTCATTTTCAATACTTAAATTTACTTGAATAGGATCATTTTTATTTAACCCTAATTTTGCAATTCCAGAAATAATGTAGTCTTCATAAGATGAACTAAAGGATATCTCTAACCTCTTATTCCTTAAAATATGAATGACATCTTCAACAATAAAATTAATATTTTTCAAATCATTATATTCTCCATTTATAGGAATAAACTCTAATGATTCATTTTTATCAATGCTAATTTTAACTTCCGTTCCTTCAATCAACAGATTGGACTCTATAGATTGTAAATCTAGTTTATCTCCATTCTTATGAATATCAAAAACAAGAGGCAAATTAAAGCCCATCAAATTTAGAGTTAAATCTAAATTGACAGCATCTTCTGTCTCAGTAACTTGGGCTTGATTCAAATCATTCATAATTTGATTTAAATCGAATGCTTCAGAAGAACTAGATGTTGAGGAATTTCCCATTACGATTTCAGCTAGTAAAGGTTGTAGAACTTCACTTATTTCATCAACATCACACTTAACCTTTAAAGAACCATAATCAATATAAACTTGATTATTTTCATAAACTACTTGTAAATCTCCTAAGCTTACCTTCACGATAATACTTGTTAAATTAGAAATATTTAAAAGAAGCTTACCTTTTATAATTTGTCCACCTATGTTTACAGTAACATCAAAGGTTTTTTCTTTTCTATCTCCACCTAATAAGGAACCTGTAATATAAGAAAGTGGCGTATTTTCTTCTGGCTTTTCTGTTGATGTATCACCCGTTGGTACCATATCCTTATATTGCTCAAAGAATTCCATAGCTAAGGGATCGAATTCTCCAGTAGTATAATCAAAGGTTTCTGTTATATTGGTTTCACAATCTACAGTGATTGGAGCGACCTTTGGTGTAACCTTATACTTTTCTTTTGTGTTCACCTGTTGAATTTTCCAGTCATTATTAAAAATATATTCAATGATTATAGAAGAAAATACAGGCTTAGTTACAGAGGATGCATTTGTTTTAATCTCTCTTTGATACCAAAAAGGAGCATATTCTTCATTTGGATTTAAAGAAACGGTAATGGAATATAAATTATTTTCTAAAATTGTAACTTCTGAAATTTCTAAAATCGTTTCTTTACAAATAATATAAGCAGTAGCTTGGTTAGGAAGCCAGCCATATCTCTTCATATATTCAGTCTTAGTAATACATTCAGGTTCATCCGTTTTCCACTGAATGTCATCACCCTTTTTAGAAATGTAATCTCTTATTAAAACCTTATTATCTAAGAAATACTTCTGTTTCCCTAAAGAAACTAAGCCTCCTGAAATCGTATCTACAAGCTGCTCATCGCCATTTACTCTACGATGATTATATATTGTTTGAGTTTGTCCCACAGAAACTGCAGTACCTTCTGTATGAGAAGTATATTGTTCTGTATGCTCTAAAACCCATAAGATATAAGCTAAATTATCATATGAATTGTGATCAACTGGAGATGTTCCATCTGTTGGGGCAGGGGCAGTATAAGTTTGGTATTTTGACTTTTCAGCAAAAACCACATCCTTTCGATGTGTCTGAGTATAATAAAAAATCCCAACTCCACCAATAGCTAATAATAATATAAAAATAGATAAGAATATGATTTTTTTCTTCATATCTATACACTTCCTTTAAAATTCCCACAATTTACATTGTATCATTATACAAAAAAAATACAAAAATGTCAAATTCGTTTGACAAAAAATTTCAAGAAGTTAGTTGTAAAAGTAAAATCCGCTACCAAAGCTTGTAAGCTATAAAGCCACTATTTATGAAGATTTAGGAGAGGTTGCTAAATACCTAAATATAAAAGCCAAGGATATGAATGGTAAAAAGGTTAAGATAGCTACTTCTATTAAAAAAGAAAAGCTAAATGATGATTTAGCCTTTGTTGGATATAATATGATTATTATTTCTAAGCATAAATTTACGCTTAATTCTTGCATATTTTATAGGTTTTTTATCTTTTAAAAACTTTAACTTTGTATATGTATATTTAGATGAGGTTTTTGCTATTAAACTTAGTTCTTTGTCTACGTTATTCCTAAAAATAACTTGCTGAGATTCCATAAGCATTTTTTTGTATACTTCTATATCAGTCAATTCAACACTTGCGCAAAAATAAACTGCAAGCTTGAAAATTTCTTTTTTATACTGGCATAGATTCGAATTATTTTCATACTGATGATTTTGGATATAGCAAAGTGACCCACATATGTTTATACAATCACAAGAATTACAGTTTCTTGAATTTTCTAAAGATTTCGGAAGTATTAAATGATTACTTATTGCAAATTCTTTTAAAAAAACAGCAGGGGAACACGAATAAATAGTACCATCGAATCCCAATGCAAATTTATGTACTCCTGCATCACATCTTCTTTTTAAAATGCTATTAGACATAACTTTTAAAATTATTTTACCAAAAAAATCATCGCCATTAATAATTTTTAAAAAATTTTGCATTTTATTAGCAAGTACATCTGATAAAAGCCAATTTACAGTTTTTTTATATCCATCTACGATAAAAGAAAAGTCGAAATTTGAATAATCCATTCTACTAGGTTTAATAGATACTGTATTGAATAAGCTTGTCATCGTTTGATATGCTTTTAAGATATCTGTATTTGAATCAAAGATTGTCATTGCTCCACCTATATAGGTTTTATCTTCTATTTGGCTTAAGTTGTAATATATCTTGTCATATGTAGCTTTGCCTAAACAATCTAATCTATACATATCATGCAATTCCTTATATCCATCAAGAGAAATGCCAAACAAAATAGAATTCTTTTGTAATATTTCAGCAATATCTCTTGTCAATAAAATTCCATTAGTTACAAACATTGGCGTTATTTCACGCAGAATTTTATTACTTTTAATTTTACAATAATTTGCTATTTCAATCATCTTATCAAGTTCTAATAATGCTTCTCCAGAGCCTGACATATCTACAAAATATTTAGGGGAATTTGGTCTCCATTCAATAATTTTATCAATAAATCCCTTTATATTTTCTATTGATGGAGAACTCATCTTTTTATGTTTTTCATTAAAGCAATATTTACATCTCAAATTACATTCAGAAGTCAAATTAATGCAAATATATGTTGGCGGATTTGAAGAAGCAAATACATCTTTTACATAGAAATCATTGACAATGAAAAAATCATCTTTATAAATCAAATCCTCCTTCTTTATATTGACAAATTTTCCTGTTTTTTTATTATAGTATGAATTAAACCAGCCAAAATCATAAACTATTACTTCTTCTTGCATTATAATAACACCACTAAATTCTGTTCATCTAATTCAACACTTAAAATTCTATAATATGCATCAAAAGATTGAAGCAACTGCACTTCTATGGGCTTATAATACATCTGCGTATTCATATGATATACTTTATAGACATAATATTTATTTTCAATAAAATACACATATTTTTTAGGAATATATAGATAATTTCCAACCTCTATTTGATGTGTTATGGCAATTTTACATTCAAGTCCGTTAATTAAATCGCCTTGATTTTCGATTGAAATTAAATACTCTATTTGCTTAGTTTTCCAATTTAAACATCTATCCACTTTTTTAATTTTTAATATGGACTTTAAAGAGGTGATTTGAACGAAGGTGGGTAATTCTATATTACCTTCTTTGATGTTTTGACAAAACAAGACTCTTGTAGATGACAAGTCCTCAACTATAATAGATTCTTTTTTAATTTCAATGACTTTAAAATCAAAATTGGCAATATAAGTTCCAATGACACTTCCCTCATGATAAACTTTTTCTATTAGAAATTCATCTGGATTTTCCACAAAGATTTCCTTTTGAGTAATCTCAATAGAACAAATGTCGTTATAAGAAACCTCTATCATCCCGCTTTGAATATGACCTAATTCTTTATAATTTGAAAAAAAATTATAATCCTCATATGAAGATGTTGAGTTTGTATGAATAGCTCCTGAAAAAGCATCCTTTTTGAAGGAGGCTATTACAATAGAAAATATAAGAATTAAAATAGTTTCTAGGCAATAAATCACAATATACATTTTTTTCATTTGATTATCTCTCTTCTATTAAAATGGTAGAAATATTCATCTTCGAACCAATCCAAGCTGGAACAACTATGCTTATAAAGCTGATAAGGGAATATGTTGAAATCATTATTAGTGTAGTTCTTATCTCATATATAAATAAATTGGTATGATAAAGAATAGACTTATATAATGCATATAAGCTAAACGTATAATAAGCCAAAATCACACCCAAAATTAATCCGAGTAATACATATAAATAAGCTTGAAGGGTAAATTGCTTTACAATTGCTCCTCTACTAGCACCAATAGCTCTCCTTATTCCAATTTCATAATATCTGCTTTTTATTGTTATAATCTGAAGAATGATTATACAAATACATGCCACTAAAAAGATTCCACTTATATAAACCACATTATTTATCAAATCATTCTCTACACTTTGCAAAGCGTTTTTTTGCACCTTATAATAAGAGTTAAAATTGCTATCTTCAAACAAATTTTCAAAATTATACTTGCATGTTTTTATTATGGCATGTTGAGTAGTATCTGTAAATATATTTTTCATAGTTGTATAAGGAACAAAGATTTGGATTTTACTTTTGTCACGATTTCTTAACACTTCATTTGTATCTTTTAAAACACCTTTTAAATAAAAACGCACTCCATTCATTTCTATATAATCATTTTGCATAAATTTTATTGCTTCCAAATGACTTTGATACATTATAAAAAAAGCGTTTCGTAAGACCATGTCTTTTTTATCAAATGAAGCCCCTGAAATTAACTCTGTAGTGGTAAGGCAGTTTGATTTCATAGAAGGAAGTGGATACTCTAAAAAGTTATCTTGACATCCTATGATTTCTATTTTGATTCCATCTGTGATATTGATGTCAAAATTATCTATTCGTGTCGAATAAAAAATATAGTCAAGCTCTTGAAAATATTTATAAAAATTTGAATTTTTTGTAGCATTGTTATAAATAGAATATTCTTTTGGAAAATCACTGTATTCCACACTCTTTTCATAATGAATGTGTTGGGTTATATTTATTGTAATTCCAGTCGTAAATGCTATGCAAATGGTTGCTAATAACAAGCAAATATAAGTCTTATTTTTTAATTTCATACATTTTTCCCTTATCCAATTTAAGAACAATATCACATTGCTTTGCAATATCCTCATTATGAGTCACAATGATAAATGTTTTCTTTGAATCTTGAAATAACTTCAACAAATTAAAAACATCCTTTGAATTTTTATAATCCAAATTTCCAGTGGGTTCATCACAAAGCAATATCGCAGGATTTAATAACAACGCTCTAGCTATAGCAATTCTTTGTTTTTCTCCACCACTAAGATGGTTTACTTTTTCTGTTAAAAGCTGCTCTAAATTTAAACCACGTATAATACTTTCAAACTGACAATAATCAAGTTTTTCCTTACTATACTCTAAAGGTAATATTATATTTTCTTTCACATTTAAATAATCAATTAAATAATAGGATTGAAAAACATACCCGATTTTTTGATTTCTTAAATTATACTGATCCTTTTTCTTATCTATAGCTATTCCATCTATTATGATTTTACCAATATATTTGTTATCCAATAATCCCATCACATTAAGTAATGTAGTTTTTCCACAGCCAGACTCTCCTAAAATTGCATAAAATTTCCCTTTTTCAAAGTTGTAATTTAAGTCTTTTATGATGGTCCTGTTTCCATATAACTTACTTAAATTTTCTAAACTAAGCGCATATTTAGTTTCCTGCATACAAATATAATCCCTCTTCTAGATTCCATAAATCACACTCTATAATCGCTTTATCTTTATCTATAAGTACACAAGTAATATAGATATTCTGAACTTCGTTGCTAGAATTTATGATATAAAAAAGCTTTGTTTGATGAACTTGTTCAAAAGCTACAGAAGGGATGCAAAAAAAATGCTTTGGAGAGCCTATATTTTGTTTTATAGTTATGCCATCCTCTTCTGTAACGATTTTTTTACAATCATTAGGTGAAAAGGATGCATATACCTTTTTTTGGGTTTTTACATCAGAATAGTCAAAATTTTTAAACGTTAAACTATATTCGTTCTTATCATAAAGCATAACAAAATCATCCATTTGTGTTTCAACCACATCATAATATTCTTCTACGGATAAAGTGATTTTCAGATTAAAATTATTATAATAATACACTAAAATACTATTTTTTTTTGAATCATTTTCAAGACAAATTCCATCAAAGGCTGATAGTACCTTATTTTCTTTATAGATTCCAAGATAAGCTCCTGCAACAAACTGTTCTCCTGGCTTTAAATAGCATTCATCTATGCTAATTTCTGTAAAAGCAGTCTCCTGTACAATCAGTTGTGCAGGAAAGGCTAATTCCTCCTGATATTCTATTGTTTCAATTTTATACCTATAAGCTAGAGCTGGATTTTCGGTATATTGGGTAGGAGGAAGCTCATAGCTTTCCCCAACATCTACTTGCTGAACCGTAAAAACACAAATGCAAATCAAAACAACAATATTTATGATTAAAATTATTGTTAAAATAAAATAATTATTTTTCCATATTTTCATAGTTGATACAACCACCCAACTTCAAAAAGTATTGGTACAAAAATGGTATGATCATCACCATTAACAGTAACTTCAAAAACCATATCTACACCTATAACATATAAATCCTCATTCGTGGTAGACTCTATCCGATATTTTAAAACAACTCCAAAAGGCCGCTCCTTTAAAATTGTTTCAAGTGGACCATGAAATTCTTCAAAAGGCTTCATATCTGCTAAAACATTAGGAAATAGATATGCACTTGAACGATATGCTACAGAAACATTTGTTAATTTACAATATACATTATCTACTAAATATATGTTTTTAATAATAACACTATCTAACTTAGTGTAATTAAGCTGCCAGGCAGGAAAATCAAAATAAAAATCATTTCCATTTATTGGATATATTCCACATGTTGTTCTATGCATACTGCCTGCTTGTCCTCTATCTGCAAAGCTTTGATAGGAGGTTGAAAATGAGGGGTTATATTCAAAATTTTCATTATAGGTAAAATGAATTCTTGTCGCAACTCTAATTTTTTGATCGCATAATGAATAAGTTAAAGAATCAATATTTATACTACCAGAAAATTTTTTCACACAAGTAATTCCTAAATCATATGTGTTTGGAGTTTCACAAACAAAAATATCTAAAAGCTCTTTAGAATCATTGATAGCTATAACTGTTGGAGTTATATTTTCTTTTTTAGCTTTTTCAATCAAGTCTAAATTTTCTTCAGAAAGCTTTGGAGCATAAGAATCCATAATTATTTTCTGATTTAAACCTATTTTATGATCATAAACATTGTAACACTCTACTTCTAAGCATTTTTGTTCCTTACAGCTTGAAACACTTAAAAGAAGCAACGGAATTATTAGATAACACAATCTCTTTAGCATGTTGGATCCACCGGCTTATTAATAATTGGTCTTTTTGTCAGAAACTTAAAATCTGAAGCTTCACAATAACAATTTGTGATATATGTAGCAGAAACAAAAGTATTACTATACCTTTTCGTTTTTATAATCACACAATCCGCTTTATATAATTCTAAATATAAATAATACCAACCAGTAGAATCATATGTCGTATTCGTCCTATTATTTGCATATAAGGAATAGCTTAATGTGTGGTGAAGCGTTGCTTGAGCCTCTATCGTTGTAGCAAATTCTGTTGCAAGTGAGGCATAAACCCCTGGTGCCTCTATTTCCGCAAAAAATCCAAATCCAGCAGCATAAGAATAACTTTCCATAGTCAATTTATCAACACTTATTTTAGTATCAGCAATATCAGCATTGTGATAAATTTCTAAATTCATAAAGCGTTGTTCTGATACATACATTGTATCTTTCAACTCATATTTTTTATAAATGTAGTTTTCGTCAACACTCTCACTTGTCAAATATCCACCCTTACTATTGATATAGGTCTGAGCCAAAGAATTTGATATACTTCTTTTTGATAAAGAACTGCTTCTAGCCGATGTAGATAAATTAGCATTTGAAGATTTTAAATTTGGGTCATAAGAATTCTTTTTATTTGCAAGCATACTACATAGAAATGTACAAAAGCTAATAATAATTGTATTTTTTAAAAATTTCATTTTAATTATCTCCTCATTACAATACTTAGTTTTTCTTCAATACTACAGTTGAAATACCTACTGCTGTAGTTAAATAAGCAAAAACATTATATCCACTCTCTACCTTTTCCCAAAGCCAAGCACCAGTTTTTTTTATGTATGGATCATAAACAAGCGTTATAAAATTGTACTCTGTTTGAGTATATAGAATTCTTAATCTATCTGAATTACTCATATTTGCTTTGAAATAATCTGATAGAGTATAAGTTGCATCTACAGATGTTGCTGCACTTGTGCCAAAGTTTCTATTAAAATAGGTTGATATTCCAGATTTAGTTGAAGCTACCACAGCATCCACAGAGGATGCCAACTCTGAGCTTATTGTTGCAGAAAAAGAATCTCCTAAGCTATAAGAATATCCTACTTGAATAGAATCTAAACGTTCCACAGATATATTAACCAATGTTTTCGAATTAGAAATCGGATTTGCAATTACATAAGTTGCAACATAACCCATTTTAGTTACATTATACTTCGTTATTTCAGCTGTTTTAGAATGCGAAACGTAATAATATCGATCACTATTATAATCTAGGTAAGCATTTATCTTAGGATCGTTAAGAAGTTGTTCTCCAAATGTGGAATAATTTGAAATTTGTTCTGTTGAAAATGTATCACCTTGTATTGTCTCTACCACGGGTGCATCAGCTTTTGATACAATAAATATACTTGAAAAAATTATGATAAAGAAGATGACAAAAATTTTTTTCATACACTTATACCTCCCAATATATCTTAGAATTTTATTTGTTACAACAATTATATACAAATACTATGAATTTTGCAATGATTTTTCATATAAAAAATTCGACAACTTTCGACAAAATTATTGCTACATTCCACTAGGAAAAACATAGAAAAATAAATTTTATTTTTTGAATTGTTATAGCCTTTATAAATCCAAGAAGCTCTACCATATCTATAGATATATTTGAAGGGGAATCAAAAGCTTTAAGATAAAAATGAATTTAAATTTTCTTTATACGATTTACAAGCATAATCTATTCTCCCTGCACCTAAAAAACAGATGATGACATTTTCTTTTTCATATAAGTTTTGTTCAAAAGAATAATCATAGATTTGAAAACCTAATTCTTTGTAAAGCGCCTTTTCTAAAATCAGATGGTGTTCTTCTCTAGCACTACTAAATAATCCGTATAAATAGCACTCATCAAATTGACTTAAGACCTTTTTATAATCTTTAATAAAGTATTGTAATCGAGAAATTGTATGTGGCTCAAAAATACATATTTTTCTCATAGAACCATATTGTTCACATAGTGTATCATATATCGTCTTTATTTCTTGGGGATGATGAGCATAATCTGAAATGATGATTTGTGAATATATTTCTGTTTTTTCAAAGCGACGTTTAGGCATAGTAAAATTCTTGATTCTAGCTTGAAGCAGGAAATCTCTTTCGTTTAATATTTTAGCTACTAAATAAGCACCAACATAATCATAAGCATATTTTAATCCTACAATTGGAAGTTCAAATGTTTTTCTTAAAATCGTTACCTTACCCTTGTCATAGCTAAAAACCACATCATTATCTTTACTTCTGCCATAAGTTATTATATTATTTGCTCGATAAGAAAACTCATCACCATTAATTATGCAAATATGACTTTGTTTTGCAAACTGGATAAAGGATGTTTCATATTCTTCTTTTGTTTTAAAAAAATCAACATGATCATAATTCACATTTAAGATTAAAGAAAGATAGGGATGATAATTTAAAAAAGTATTCCTATATTCACAGGATTCTAAAATAAAATTCTTTTCTGTTCCTACTTGATAAGACCCATCTCCAATTAAGCTTGTGGAATTAGGCAATAGTGTTGCAAGCATTTTAGTGGCAGTTGTTTTTCCTGAGGTTCCACTTATGCATATCCATGTTTTATCTTTAAAATGATAAGACAAAAATTTTGGATATGTCATATGAATATATCTCATACTCTTAATGTATTTTGTTACACTATGATTTATAAATGCATTCCCTATGATATAGAAATAGCATTTTTTTAATTTCATATTAGAAAAGCTTTCTATACGGATAGGAAATTTAGAATTCATTGTATAAAAATCCTCTTCTACATCTACTCCTCTTACAAGATGTCCTTGGTTAGAAAGTATTTTTGCAAGAGCACTTAAGGCAGAGCCTTTAATTCCTATTAAATAAAAAAGCATAAGTATCACCTATTAATACTATGCTTAAATTTTTTAATCTATACTTTTTAAAATTTCATTTATATTATTTCAAAAAATCTTTACGATAATTCACTTTAAAGAATTCTGCAAGCTTTTTAAGATCATTATCTTTTATCGTATTGATTCTAGGTAAATGAGCCGTAAGCATATAGATTTGAGCTGCTTTTTCAACTGTTTCAATTAAGCCAAATGCCTCATCCATCGTTTTGCCTGCACCATATATCCCATGCATAGCCCAAATAACAAGTCTAAATTCTGCCATCTTCTTCGCAGTGGCTTGACCAATCTCATTTGTCCCACATAGCATCCAAGGAAGAATCCCTACACCATCTGGGAAAACAACAATGCATTCTGTACACATTTCCCAAAGGGTATGTGTAAACTTCTTTTCATCTAGCTTATGTACATAGTTCATGGCTAGAGTATATGTGGGGTGGGAATGCAGTATAACTCTATTTTCAGCATCAATTTTTAATCTTGCTTGATGACACATTAAATGTGCTGGCAATTCAGATGTGAAGCTTCCACCATCCTTATAGCCCCATAAAAGCTCTGCAGTACTTCCATCGCTCCCAATACGAATAATTCCTAAGTTGCCTTCAGGATCAGCTTCTACATTTTTAAAATATTTCCCTGTCCCTGTAACCAAAAAATATTTACCAATTAAGTCTTTTGCTGTAAATCCCATTGGAATTGTACGTAGGACCTTGTTTAAATCAAGATAAGGACTCAGTTCTTTTTCTTTAAGTAAATAACTGATATTTCCACCATTTCTTTCATCCCAGCCTAAACGATACATATTGGCTGTAGTTCTTTTCATTTCTTCTATAAAGGGCGCAGTTTTAATATCCTTTAAGGCGCGAGAAAGTTCTTTACTTGCCTTTCTAATTTCATCTACAAATCCCATAAGCTTAGCCTCTCTTTCTTAATACCTTATCTTCATAGGCCTTTATTTCTTTCAAATAGTTATTTTCCATACCTTCTTGTTTTAAATATTCTTCCCAAACAGAACCAAATGGTAGTGTTTTGTATTCCTCTTGTTTTACCATTAAAGAAGTAAAATCATTTGCCTCTTGTAAAGCTTTTAGTTCCTTATGATTCATTAATAATGCATAAAGTAATGCCTTTTGCATAGCTCTTTGCCCTGTAACCCAAGCAGAGATTCTATTGATGCTTGCATCAAAATAATCTAAAGCAATCATCACCTTATCTAATGCATTATTTCTAACAATTTCTTTAGCAATTTCTTTTATTTCATCTTCTAATAATACTACATGATCAGAATCCCACCGAACGCCTCTAGTGACATGAAGAGCTAGCTTATCATAGAAGGCAAGTAATGCTGGAATTTTATCTGATACATATTCTAATGGATGATAATGCCCATTATCAAGTAAACAGCAAATATTATTCTTTGCTGCATAGATTTGATAAAATTCATTACTACCTACAGTGTAAGATTCTACACCAATTCCAAAGACCTTACTTTCTACAGCAATTATAACTTTACTTCTATCATAAGGAATCGCTAGTATTTCATCTAAGGATGCCTTTAATCTTAATCTTGGAGTGAGTCTATCGGCTGGAATATCCTTAAAGCCATCTGGAATCCAAATGTTCATAGCACATGGTGTTTTCATTTGGTTTGCAAAATATTCTGATATTTTAATACAGGCTTGACAGTGTCTAATCCAAAATTTTCTAACTTCTTCATCTGGTGAAGATAAAGTTAATCCATCTTTTACCTTTTTATGAGAAAATAGTGTTGGATTAAAATCAATCCCATCAAGACCAATCTCTTTTGCAAAAGCTACCCATTTGGCAAAATGTTTTGGTTCATAAGCATCTCTGTCTACTTTTTCATCTTCTAATATTGCATAGCTTGCATGAAGATTTAATCTCTTTTTTCCTGGCATTAAACTAAAGGCCTTTTTGATATCTTCCTTTAGTTCATTAAAATTTCTTGCCCGACCAGGATAATTTCCTGTCGTTTGAATTCCACCTGATAATGCTCCACCACCATCAAGACCGATGACATCATCCCCCTGCCAGCAATGGATACTAATAGGAGTATTTTTTAGTAAACGGAGGGCATCTTCTGTATTTACACTAAATTTTGCATATTCTTGTTTTGCATACTCGTAATTATTCATACTTAACCTCACTTATATCAAAAGATTTTTTTATAATTTGTCTAGCTATAGATAAGCTTTCTATTTCCTTAGTTCCAATCATCTGCATCATTAGATTCCCAATAGAGGTTGCCTCTACTGGACCTACAACAAGCATTTTATGAGTGACCTTTGAGGTCAGCTCATTTAAATACTTATCCTGGCAGCCTCCACCAAAAATATGAAGCTTATTATAAGTTTTACCTGTATTTCTTTCTAATTCTTCTAGTGCTATTTTATAGCTTTCTGCTAAGCTATCATAGATAACCTTTACAACCTCACTATTCTTTAAAGGTGCACCTATAGCTTTTCTGATTTCTTCCATCATATTTTGTGGCGCCAAGAATCTGGAATGATTGACATCAATTCTTCCTATAAAGGAATGGTTCCTTGCCATATTTGCAAGCTCAGGAAAAGAGATATCTCCTAGTTCATGTCTAACATTTTGTAAAAGCCATAAACCCATAATGTTTTTTTGATATCTAAACTGATTATCTATACTACCTTCATTAGAATAATTTGCATTCAAAGATGCATGATCTGTTTTGCATATCTCCTGTTCCACTCCTAATAAAGACCAAGTACCACTAGAAATATATGGATTTGAACTCTCCATTGGAGAGGCTAAAACAGCACTTGCAGTATCGTGTGTGGCAGGTAAAATGACTTTGGCATTATAGCCGATTTCTGCTTGAATTTCTTCTTTTAATTCTCCTACAAGCTCACCAGGCTGTGATAATTCTAAGAATAAGTCTTTATTAAAACCTAATTTTTCTAATATTTCCTTATCCCAAGTATGAGTATATGCATTTACAAGTCCAGTTGAGGTAGCATTCGTGTATTCTTGTTTTTTAACACCTGTCAATAAGAAATTAAAATAATCTGGTAGCATTAACATACTTTTAGCATTTTCTAATTTACCTGATAATTTATCTTCATAAAGCTGATAAAGTGTATTAAAGGGCTGATATTGAATTCCTGTTCTTTCATAACAAGCTTCAAATGAAATTCTTTTTTGAACTTTATCAAGTGTCTTTTCACAACGTATATCTCTATAAGCATAGACATCACCAATAAGAGTATTTTTTCCATCTAATAAAGCATAATCTACAGCCCAAGTATCAATACCAATATAGGCTGGTATCTTCCCTATAATCTTTAATTGTTTTAATCCATTCTTTATTTCATTAAATATTTTTTTAGTATTCCAAACAAGATGATTATTTTTGGTTTCCATTTGATTTGAAAATCGATAAATTTCTTCTGTTTTTAAAATCCCATCTTCAAGCCATCCTAAAATATGACGACCTGAAGAGGCACCGATATCAATTGCTAAATAATATTTCATAAATGCTCCTAATTCCAATTTATAAATCAATTATACCATAAATTATCTGCCTTATTTACTTATAAAATAAATTCTTTTAAAAAAACATTTTAGATTTAAAGGTGTTTTTTTATAATTTGGTTGATACATACCTTGTAATCTAATTTTGTCTTATGCTTCAAATCCATAGGAAGCTTACGCTTTATATACTTTATACCTTCTTTTTTTTGCTTAAGCTTACCAGTATAAACTACATAAATTTGATGCTTATAATAAAAACTAAAAGCGAAACAATGGTTTTCTCTTCTTATTTGTTCATCAAAGGCATAATTATAAAACCCATTTTCTATTGAAGAATACTTTTTCCTCCCTACAAGAGTTAACCTCCCATCAGTAAGCTTTCCTAAATCTCCTGTATAATGTTTATGGTCTTTTGTATTTACCTTTTCGCCGGTAATAACAATTTCTCCAATTCCATATAAATCGGGTTCATTTATAAAAACTTTTATCTCTTTAGCAGGTGTATCAAAGGTAAATAACTGCTTTTGATACTCCTCAAGATTAGTCTTATAGATTATAGCTCCTTCACTAGCACCATAAACATACGTAACAGTAGCATTAGGAAAAACCTCCTTAATCTTCTTTACTTCGTTAGAATAAAGAATTGCTCCTCCTAGCATGAGATTTTTAACACTAGGATAGCTTCTTTTTTCTAAGCATATTTTTTGGATATTTGTTAATACACAATCTGGTTCAAATTTTTGAATACTTTTTATTCTTCTTGAAATACAAGTTGTTTTTAGTAAATAAATTGATAAAACATTATAGATGGGAAGCCCACCAAAGATAAAGGATACAACTTGTAAATCAATCTCATTTTGAATTTCATTAGCTTGTTTCAACAAGAAATCTAAGGTTCTATGAATAGTTTTAGGACCACCTGTGGTTCCAGAAGTAAAGGTGGTTAAAATAATTGAATCTGTTGAGTTTTCTAAATTCAAATGATAATTCGCATTGTAATGAGTAAATGAGGACACATTAATTCTTTTACATTTAGGAAGGATAAAAGAACTAATCATTTTCGTTTTACTATCTACTACACAATAGCCTACTTTTTCTAATGCCATTAATTCTTTTATATGCTTCTTCTTATAAGAATCAAATACAACCAAATTTAACTGATATAAAAAGCTTGCGTACATAACCACATAAAACGCATAGGTATAAGGCATTACAAAAAGACCAACCTTATCTTTCGGCTTTAGCCCTTTGGTTTGAAATAGTACTATCATTTTATAAATATCATCATAAAGCTCTTTAAAACTCTTCCTAATTATTTTATGATGATGAATATATTGAATCGCTGGTTTTGTTTCTTTGAAAAAATGCTTAATCATGATGCACCTCATAAACAATATAATCCTGATAATACATCGCTCGATCTTCTTTTAAATCTTCTTTGGTATTGATTCTTGTTAAGCCTTGTAGATATCTTGGATTCATCATATTCCAGTACACAATCCTAGCATTTGAATTACATGAAGCTAAAATTAGATTTTCTAAATGAGAAAGATCCTTAGGCATATATTCAAAGATATCAGAAAGATTCATAAAATCAAAATTGCCTTCATTTTGAATTGCTGTTACAAAATCTATACACTTTACCTCTATGTTAGCTATATTTTTCTTGATTTTTTCAAATACTTCTTCCTTAGCATAATAAGGGAATTCTTTAAACCTGCCTAGCATGGCACATTGAAGGTACGGATTTAAGGCGTTCAAATTATGATAGATTCCTAAATCAACTCTTTCCTTTAATAGCTTTGCTAAAGAGCCCTTTGTATACTGAAAATATGCTTTATCTCTTCCAAGCTTAGCCATAATCTTTTTAGAAAAAAAGATGCGAAATAAAAGTTTAAAGCGATAGTTATTGATATGCTTATTATAATATCTTCTTTGGGCTTCTATGGATGTAAAGCTCATAAATTTCTCTATTTTCTTTTTAGAGGCTATAAGAGGTAAAATCTTTTTTTGAAACAAATGAAAATAATATTCAAAGCGTCCAGCACGAATCAATTTATTTTCTATTAAGAAAAGATGTTCATCAAAATACCTTTTTGTTTCTTCATCTAAAGTATTTTGAAGCACTTGATAAATCTCTAAAGAGTCTCCTTCTTGAAAGCCTAAAAATATGAGAAATTCATGATAAGATAAGTGTTTTATTGCAGCTATTTTTAGTTTAGAAAGATAAACCTGACTTGGATTTGAATCAATGGCGAATACTTTTATATCTTCATTTTCCAAGAAGGCTAAGGAATTATCTAAAGCACTAGCGATAGACAAAACTCTTTTTGTATGTGAGGGCATATATTTCTTTAACTGCAATACATCCTCATGACAATTACTATAATGGATGTAATTTGGTTCTCTAAAATAGTTATTTTTCAATGCGAACCACCCCCTGAACGCTATCTAGGGTAACCACATCTCCCGTTTTTAAAAGCTTAGTGATATTGGGTATACCTACTATAGCTGGAAGCCCTAACTCTCGTGCTACTACAAAACTATGGGATAGCATACTTCCATGTTCAACGATTAAACCACTAGCTAACGGGAATAAAGATATCCAGCCTGGATCTGTTCTAGAAGCTACAATAATATCTCCTGGAGTAAAAGGATCTGTCACTTCCTTCATAAGAGATACTTTCCCCTTTATGATTGTTTTACCATTACTTAAGCCCCTCAATTCCTCTTTTTTAGAACTCTGCTTTAAAGGTAAAACTCGATTCGGATAGAAACTTATGCGATAATAGTAAGGCTGTTTACTAAAATCAGCCATTTCTTTTTTGCGCATCCTTATTATTTCTCCTACATTTTCAGGAAGAGAAAATACTTCTGTTTTTGTTAGATAAAAGATATCTTTTGAATAAGATATTTTTCCTTCACTTTCTAAATTTCTTCCGATAGCTAAAAAGATATTGCGAACGACAGAAAAAATATAGGTTCTTTTTAAACGAAGACGTTCTCTATTTACAATATAATATCTTGTCTTATCTGCAAGATGTCTTATATTCTTAGGAATTTCCACAAGAGGAGTCTCTTCGTTAGGTTCTTGGCTTATATAAGCTAAGCCTTCTTGAATTTGTTTATATAAAAGCACTGGGTCTTCTATCAGTGTAGTCGTTTCTAGCTTTAGCTCATTCATTACTCTAGAACCAAAATGCAAAATATACTCTTTTATTTTTTTAGATATCTCTAAATCCTTAGAATAATATGTATGATAGAGCTCTTCGGGTGACATATTCTTGAAATCCTTTGATAAATCCTCATTTTCTAAAATACATTTTAAAAGTTCATTATACTCCTTACATACCCTAGCACTTTCCATTGTTCCACTAGAATGAATGCAGGAAGCAAAGATTTCCGTATATTGATCTTTATATTTTTTCTTTATTTTTTTAATTAAGCGTCCATTATAAAACATTACAGCACAATCATTTAAAATTGGTGTTGCAAAATCAGATAATATATCATCTTCTATTTGCTGGTATAAATCAATCAACTCTTCATTCGTTCCACTTAATGGATGCCCATAAAAAGGAAATACAACTCGATTAAATTTCTCAATAAAGGAATTAGAAGCCTTTTCCATTGTATGAAGCCGATGAACAAAACAAAGCCCTATTTTAATCATATCAATTAAATTTAATTTAACCTTTTTATACGCCTTTGTGCCGCTTTCAACCCCCATCATCTGTTCCATATAAGAAGTTGAGGATTTGATGGGAAAAATACTTGTCAACTGATACCAACTATTTAAATTGTAATATAGCTTCCCCTCATAAGCATAAAGCATATTTTCTAATGTAGGTTTTAAGGAGTTCATAACCTTTTTTCTGACATGACCTGCTTCTAAGGTTTTGGTATATACTCCTTGATAAATACTTTTAGCAAAGCTTTGAGTTAAATAGGAGGTTGTCCCATAATAGGATTCAATCAAGTTTGAATTGTCAATTAAAAGTGTTCTTTGGCTTGGACGAATATCTGCATAAGTTGTAATTGGTCTTGCTTGTAAGAAATATATTTTATTTTTTTTGATTGTAAATTCAATATCTAAGAAAGCATCATATTTTTTTTGTAGCCTATGAGCAAGATTTTTTAATTTTTTTAATAGCTTAATGGAAATAAAGGAGGTATCACCTTTGATATAGTTTTCAGAAACAAAGTAATCCATAGAATCCTTCTTCCCATTTACCAAATCTTCTCCTAAGCCATCTATGATACTAATCATAAGTTCATCTGGATTATCTGTTTTAGGATTTATCGTGAAGATTACGCCAGAATACTGTGGTTCTACAATCATTTTTTGTACAACTACAGCCATAGAAATGTCTTGGGTTGGTAGCAAATTTGTTTTTCTATACTCTAGTGCAAGCGGTGTAAAAGCACTTTGATAAACCTCAAAAATTGCAGCAAAAACATTTTCCTTTAAAACATTTAATTTTGTATTATGAATTCCTGCAAAGCTAAACTTAAAAGAATCCTCATCTATAGCGGAAGAACGCACTGCATAAAGCTCATTTTTTTTACAAAAACTATTGATTTTTTTCTTAAGCCTCTCTTCTATCCTTTTATCCTTTTCTAAATCTTTAAAGAATTCTTTAGGAACTATAAAATACGCTGGTGTGTGTTTTACATTTGCATAGTCTAAGTTATACGCCTTTCCGCCTATACTCTTTACTTCCTTGTATTCGTCGTAAAACGGAACCTCACTTAATTTTTTATAGAGTGCATAAAAAGTAGATAAAACAAAAAATAAAACTAGCATACAAATATTTACTGCCTCAAAGGTATAATTATAATAAAGAAATAAGCTATAAACAGTTGGTAAAAGTAGCATTTTTGCAAAGATGGAAACCCTTTTAAAAAGACAAAAAGGAATAACTAAGATAAAGAGTATGAATAAATACCATAATTGGAAAATACAAATTAAAGCTACTGTACACAAGAAAAATAAGATGGCTAAAGGATAAAGAATGCCTTTACCTAAGGGAGCCCTATTGTTTTTTAAATCTATATTATAATCTAAAATATCATCTAACGCTCGAATCAAATAGAAAAAGGGTAAAAAGACATATAGTGTTTCAGTGAAAAAAGGTACTTCAAATAAAGCACTAGCTAAACATGCAGTATAAAGTAGTAGGATTTCAAAGAACAAAACAATGTATCGTTTAAAAAATACCATTACCACCATCTCCTTTTATAGAGGAATGCCTTCAGCATAACCTTAGAATAAGAAATATTTACAAAACTGCATAGCCTTTTTAATTCTTTCTTAGCTTGTTGTTTATCATGTGTATAATTTAATGCTTTTAATGCGGAAGCTTTAGTCATTTTCCCACTTCTTACAAGATAGCTGTATTCTGGCATCAAATGACTTCTTCTAGCAATTTGGTCCTTTAAATAAAGCGCTCCATGATGAATTAAGCAATCAAAATGCTCTTCTTCACTTTCTACTTTCCAAGAGGTATTTTTTTCTAGTATTTGAATTATTTTATCCTTGTCATAGGGATGATATAAAAAGAAAGAAACAAACTCTCTAAAGCCTTGACTTAAGCCTTCCTTTAAAAGATTTTCTTTAATCATTTTTGCTAGAGTTGGATGAACTAGCTTTTCTATTTTATCTAGAATAGTAAATACAAGCTCTTTTGTTGGCATTGGCTGTTCCTTTAGCCCCTCTTCTATAAAAGGCTTAAATACATCATCCACATCACTAGCAAAATTGCGAAACATTTGGGCAGGACTCCTTCCATGAATTCCTATGGCAGCATCTACCTTCGTTGCATAATTGAGCATTACAGCATAGCCTAAAAAGGAACAGGCAATACAAGGAGACAAATATTTTTCCACCATGACCTTATACATTTCTTTTAAAAGCTTCATATCACAAACCACATATTCGTGGTCAACACCAAGCTCCTTAACAAGTCTATCAATCTTATTTTTTGCCTCTAAAGACAGAAAGCCATTGTCAAGCGTATATGTAATCACTTTAAGTTGATATTTATGTACTAATTGGTAAAGCACATAGGTGGAATCCTTACCTCCACTAAATCCTAATGCTACATCATAAGTATGCGTGTGATTCTTGATTTTATTTTGAAAAAGCATATCTAGATAGCTTTGATTATCTAGCAAAGGCAAAAGTTTGTCATAGGAATTACAAAAATTGCAAACTCCTTTTTTATCAAAATGAATATGCTTAATAGTCCTATCATTGACACAACGTATACATGATTTATTATTTATTCTCATAATATAGCACCCCATATTTCTTTTGCCGAATTATGCCATTTTTAAAGATACCTTCTAATACCTTTGTTCTATCATTTTGGAAATGATATAAAACCTCTTTATAGCCTTTTTCTACCATCATCTCATATGATTTATCAATGAGTAGCTTCAAAATGTTTTTATTTTGATATTCTGGTAAAATCGCAGTTGTTTTGCAAACATAAAATCTTTTTTCTAAATCCTCATAACAAAAATTAAAGGCAATTGGTTTTTCTTCCTCATAAATCATTAAAATATCCGCTTGAGCTAATTGGATATTTTTTAAATATATTTCTCTAAAACATTCAAAAGAAATAGGCTCATAAAAATCCGCTTTTTGAAAAGCCTTGATAGCAATAGAATATAATTCTTCTAAATGATTGTAACACTCTTTATTATGATATACCTTATACTTGAATGTGTTTGAAAGCTTAGCTTTTTTACAGCGATTCCAAATGCGCTCATAAATAGGAGCTAAGGTTGAACTATAGGTGCGATATATAGAGAATCCACAATCAAGAAAAGAACTCAATAGCTCTTCATTTCCAATACAATCTGGATATAAATTAAAGTTAAAAGAATCAATCGGAATTCTATAAGAGTACCATGTATTTCCATTAAATGGACCATACACAACACTACATTTATTTTTTAGTTGATTTAACACTTCTTTAAAATCTTCTATTTTACCTACATTCAAAAAACCAAAATAGGTTAAACCATTTTCTTTATGAATCAATGTCAAGTTAGAATCCTTATAGCTTATCACCTCATAAGGTTGATTACATAACATTTGTTCTTTCATTTGCAAATCCCTCATTACTTTTGGAAGCTCATCTAAGCTTTCAATAGAACAATCGTATGTATCTGCTTGGAAATAGCCATATTTTGCATAACAAAAAAATACCTTTTGATGGTTTATAATAACTTCATAATCTTTAGGTGAATCTCCAACATAGACTACTTTTTCATGACTTGATAATTGATTTAAAATATCACTTTTCTTTCCATCCTCTATAGAGTAGCCTTTTTTTATATACTTCGATATGTTAGATATTTCTAAAAAAGTATCTAAATAACCTTTTGGACATCCTGATAAAATATAAAGTTCATAATCTTTATAAAATTTCTTCAATAGGTATTCTATCTGATTAGAGCAAAGATGAGGATGTTCTTTAATAAATTCTATAGAATACTTTAAAGCTAGCATTGTCAATTCATCTGCATTCTCATATTTGCCAAAGATGATATTTCTTACATCTGCAAGTTCAATACCTAAAACAGATAGAATTTGTTCTTCTGTTAAAGGGCTCAAATGAAATTGTTTTTTTAGTTTGTGATAGGCATAAAGATAGGATTCTTCTGTTTTCCAAAGAGTACCATCTAAATCAAAAATCAGTTTTTTTATCATAAATGTACTCCTCCTCAAACATTTCTCGACAATATTCTTATCTTCTATTATACTAGAAAAAAGGAAATTGTCTATATCGCCTCTTCATATAATTACGTTAATTGAAAAAGTAAATTCCGCTGTTAATAGTTGAAAATTTTGTTAAAAAA
>JAMPGQ010000079.1 GCA_023663825.1 Anaeroplasma bactoclasticum | reverse complement strand
TTCAAATAAATATATTTCTAGCAAAATTAATATGCAATTTGCCAGACAATGTTTGACATTTTATATAAATATACTATTTGTTAAGATTAATTCAAAAAAATTTATAACAATGAATTTGGAGAAAACTTAATTGGTCAAACAGTGTTTGAGCAATTCTATACTCTTTCTAATACCGTATTTGGGATTTAACACCCCAAAATATAGGAAAGAAAAGAAACAAATCTTATAAAGCTTTAGGTTATGTTTGTGATTTGATTGATTCTGGTATTGCAGATCCTATTTCTTATTTTTCTAATGTAGTAAAAAAGATGAATGAACAGGCAGGTAATTCTAAGGATTTACAAATTGGTGATGCTTCTACTTCTAAAAACGCTGGTTATTTTTTAGTCAAAGCTATGTTTGATTTGTTAAATATGGATAGAACCATGAATATTGTGGGTTCTAATTATAAATGTCACTATGAATTCTTTGATTTATTTAAGACACTTTGTTATGCTCAAATGATTAGTCCTGGTTCTAAACTAAAAGCCTTTGAAAGAGTCATCCCTAATCTTTATGGAGTAAATGAATATTCTTATGATCAAATTTTAGATTTCACAAGCTTTATTGGTGCTGATTATCATAAATATATTGAAGTATTAAACCATCATATTAACGAAATATGGGGAAGAAAGACAGACAAAGTGTATTTTGATTGTACAAATTATTATTTTGAAATAGATTTAGAAAATGAATTTTTAAGAAAGGGACCTAGTAAAGAAAATCAAAAGGCTCCACTTCTTGGTCAAGCCCTTCTTTTAGATGCCAACCAAATTCCACTAGATACTGAGTTTTATCCTGGAAATGAATCAGAAAAGCCTCTTCTTAGAAAAAGAATAGAGGATATGAAGAATAAAAATAACATTTGTGGAAAGGTGATACAAGTAGCTGACAAAGGACTTAATTGTGCTAGAAACATCTATGCTGCTGTTATGGAAGCACATGATGGATATATTTTTTCCAAGTCTATTAAGGGGAAAAGCTTAACAGAGGAACAAAAAAGGTGGATTTTAGAATCGGATGATGAATTAAACAGATGGAGTAGTGTTACAGATAATGAGGGTAAGGTATTATACAGGTATAAAACAGTTAAGTATAGGGGGAAAAATAATAAGGTTAAGGATTATGGTATCTATGAATACCATTGTAAACTAGATGAAAATGATACTAAAGAAACCCATTTTACAGTCAAAGAAAAAAGAATTGTGACTTATAATCCCACTTTAGCTAAAAAACAAAAGCTTGAAATATTAAAAGAACTTGACAAGTTAAAAAAGCTTGTAAGCTATAAAGCCGCTATTCATGAAGATTTAGGGGATGTTGCAAAATACCTAAATATAGAAGCCAAGGATATGAATGGTAAGAAGGTTAAGATAGCTACTTCTATTAACGAAGATAAGCTAAATGATGATTTAGCCTTTGCTGGATATAATATGATTATTACTTCTGAGCTTGATGCTGATCCTATTGACATATATAAGACTTATCACAATCTTTGGAGAATCGAAGAATCCTTTAGATTATTAAAGACTTATCTTGAGGCTAGACCTGTCTTTGTTAGTAATCAATCTACGATTTATGGTCATTTCCTTATTTGTTATTTTTCTTTAACTCTTATTCGTTTATTAGAATTAAAGATCTTTAATGATGAAATTCCTGCTTCTCATATCTTTAATTTTATTAGACAATATAACATAACTAAAAATTTTGATGGCTCTTTTATTAACAACGCTACCTCCTCTTCTTATTTCTACAAGATAAAAGAAAAACTCGGTCTTTCTAAATTAGGTAATGTCTATCTTTCTAAAAGAGATATTGACCTCCTTCTTAAAACCGAGTTCGATATTTAATTTTACTTTTTTCCCTACTTATTTTGTAGGGTTTTTCTCTTTCCTTAACACCCCATTTTAGGGGTTAATCCCAAATTCAGGTCATATTCAAAAGTAAATACCTTAATAACTATTTTTGCAAAAAAAATGCAAAAACGATATTTAACACTTCAAAAAGTTATTTCATTCATATCCCTATGCTTTTAAATATAACCATTATTTTAGATTTCGTGTGCCCATATTAATTATAATTTTATGGGTGCCAAAACTAAACAAATGACTAGTTTTACTAAGCTTTTCTATCACCAAAACAAATTAAATTCCTAATTTTTTATAGAATTCTTTTTCTTCGTTTATTACTTGATTTTTTTTAGAAAATAGCAGCTTAAATACTTTAAAGGTTTGTGTGCAGATTAGGTAAATAATTCTATGAATTAAACAAAGTGGATATGTATACCAGTGCTTTCCTAATTTTGGATATTTTGTCAAACGATATGCTTTATTAGTGAGAAATGTTCCAGAGAATATGGCTTTTAGCTTGTAGTTTTTCATTCCAAAGCCCTTTTCATCTATTTTGTTTTCCTCTGCAAAACCATGAATGCCTGACTT
The DNA here is from genome assembly GCA_023663825.1 of Anaeroplasma bactoclasticum. GTDB lineage: Bacteria > Bacillota_I > Bacilli_A > Acholeplasmatales > Anaeroplasmataceae > Pelethenecus > Pelethenecus bactoclasticus_A. The sequence goes on along the minus strand of JAMPGQ010000079.1, from coordinate 4,969 downwards.
CACTAAATAATCTAAAAAGAAAGTAACATCCTCTACTTCAAAATCATCTAGCTTTTCACCAGTTAACATATAAATCGAATTTAAAATATTATGATATAACTGAGTATATTCAAAGGTTTGAATTAATTCATGAATTCTAGTTTTATTAATATTTTCTTTTTTTAAAAAATAATAAAAATCTAAAAGGTATCTTAACCCAGCACCCTTTTTCAAATGATTTGCAAAATGATGTATACAAAACAAGAAATGATCTTCGTCGGTTAAAGCATATAGATTTTTGTCCACTTGATATGCTATTTTAAAGGGTGCTTTAAAATAATCTAAAGTTCTATACACATCAAAAAGAGCATAGTGAAGCTCTACAATAAAATTGTTTTTTACAAGCTCAATGTGATGTTGACATTCAACATCAACAAAAGAATACCCTTTCTTCAATAATAATTCTTTAGCCTCATTTATCTTGTTGGGATCGACTAGAACATCAATATCTCCTCTTGTTCTTAAAGCAGGATCTGGGTATAGCAGGTACAAAACACTTCCCTTAACATACAAGTGATTTATTGCAGCTTCATTAAAGTATTCTGTTAATTCGTTTTGTAATTTTATGAATTTTTCCTGAGTAATTGTAGCAGTTATATAAAAGGACCTATATTCTTTCTTTTGATAAACATAATAAAGAAAAGGAAGTAGTGCTTGTTCTTTAGCCTTTGATATGAGCATATCTTCTGAAGTTTCTTCAATCTGTAATGTTTCATTTTTAAAATAGGCTTTTAGCATATCTAAAATCGGATGATTCATATTATACCTCTACAAATGGAATGATTCTTTGATTCTCCATTTCCTTCTTACGATGAGAAATAAAGATAATTGTTTTATGAAGCTTAGATAAGTTTTCCATAATCAATTCTTCGTTTTTACTATCTAACGCACTTGAGAACTCATCTAATAATAATATTGGTCGTTCACTTAATAAGGCAATGGCTATCCATATTCTTTGAATTTGACCTAAAGATAGACCACTACCTCGCTCTTTTAAAATCGTATCTAGCCCATCGGGCAATTCAAGTAGCTCTTCATAAATATTTGTAAGCTTTAACGCCCAAACTGCTTCTTCCTTATTCTTCCCAGTTAAAATATAGATATTTTCTGCAATACTACCACTAAATAAAATATTTTCTTGGGGAACATAACTAAATAATTTTCTTGAAACAGGATAAATCTCATTTTGATATTCCATATAAATTTTTCCTGATTGTGGTTTTAAAAATCCCATCAATAACATAAATACTGTAGTCTTGCCAATACCTGAAGGTCCTTGAAATAAAATGATTTCTTCTTTTTTTATTTCAAAAGAAAAATTCTGAATAATAGGTTCATCATGATAAGAAAAAGTGACATTTTCAAATCGAATTAAATCAAAATCATTAGGTAAATCAGCCAAAATTTCTTTATCTAATAAATAAATATCTTGAATTCTTTTCTTAGAAGCCATAGCTAAATTATATTGATTCCACAAAGAAGAAAAGGAAATTAATGGAGTTTGGATGTTATTTAATAATTGTACTAAGGCAATCATACTTCCATATGTTAATAGCTGCACACTTATTCCGTACGCACCATAGCATAACGCAAACAAATAAATGAGATTGCTAAAGCCAAATAAGCCACTATTTGCTATAAACAGAATTCGATTTCTTTTTTTCTTCGTTGTTAAGTGAGCTTCATTTAAAGAATCAAAATGAGCATTAGAATATCCTTCTGCATCATAAGCTTGAATCAATTTCATTTGAGCAATAGATTCTAGGATATACCCATTAAACTTTCCTTCGCTTTCTAATACCTGATGGTGATGAGGACGTATAAGCTTAGAATATATTTTAGCAAAGATAAAGCCTAAGATTCCACAGCTTAAAATCAGTATTAAAAACCAAACATCTATATACACTACAATCCCGATTGCCAAAACAAGTCTAGTTGCTTGGCGTACAAAATTAGGAATAGTTTCTAGTTCTTTACGAATGATATTATTTATATCCGTTGTAAATAATTGTTCAATTTGAGCTGTATGATATGTAGAAATTAAAGAATACTCGTTTTGAAATATTCGATAAAATAATTGTTCTTTAATTTCTTTTTCTCTTTTAATGGAAAACCGAAAATAAAGAAAGCCTTCTATCATATATAATACTATATCCATTCCAATAGCAATGCATACACCTAAAATATTCCAAAATAAGGGCATTAAATCTGGATGTTCTAGCTTAGAGGCAGCAACAGCAGTATCAACTAAATTGCTTGTTAAAACTGGAATGGCAAGCAAAAAACAAGAATATAGAAAATCAACAAATGAAAGAATAAGACTATATCTCTTTTTTGATATCATAATACCTTCCCACAAAATCCTCGAAATAATTTAAAGCGTACTAAAAAAGTATATAATCGATACTTTAAGCCTCTCAAGTGATATTGTTTTTCCTTTCCTTGCTTTTTATAGGCAATCACCTTGCCAATACATTGACTCAGAAGTATTCCATGCTCTAGCTGACACTGATGATCCCCAACGAATGTGTAAGCATTCTTCCTTATCTTTCTGATTCTATGAAGTACAAATTGACCATTATTTCTTCGATATAAAACTATATCCCCCTTCTTAAGTCTATCAATGGGTTTTAATATGACAACATCATTACTATGTAATAAAGGTTGCATACTTGTCCCATGAATAGGAAAAGAAAAGGTTTGTCCATTTTGAAACGCTTCTAAAATTAAAGGATAAAAATCCTCTACTTTAATCATTATAGATACCACGCTTTTTTAATTCTTCTATGAATTCAAAAATGTCCTTTAAAACGACATCATAGGCAACCTCATATTCCTCAACCATTTTATAAGCAATTTCTAAAGGAGCCTTTTTCTCTTTTAGCAATTCAAAAATACGTGCACCAGTTTCTGATACATCATACACCTTACTAAAATCCATTCCACCATCAGAAAGTGGAATAATCATAAAATCCTTTCCAACGTGCTTTAAAATAAAATTCTCATTTATAGGCATAAGTCCATCTCCAATCTATTTTTTAATACAGTCACTGCTTCTTTTTCCATATTACATCCATAATAATATATTGGTAATTCCAAAATTTTATCTACAATCGTATTCCACGAATCTAAAGAATCCTTTTTAGGTTGAGCTATTTGTCCTAATAAAAGACGCATCGCTTCACGTGGCTCAATTTGTCTAATTTCATTCGTTTTAGATTGATATAAAAAGATAATAGCAGATAGTGGTGCATTTATATTTTGGTGAATTTGATGCTTACCACTCCACGGATTTGAATACAAAAACAATTGATTGTTTTCAAATACTATTATATTTTTATCATCATTAATCGGTTGAGCATCTGTATAGGTTCTCCATAGTTTAGCATGTGTACTTTTCCCAGTACCACTTTTAGCGCTAAATAGGATTCCCTTAGAATGATACACTATAGAAGATGCATGAATAAATAATGCATTTTTCTTTTGATTTAAAATATAAAGTAAAGCATATTGGCTTAAAAGATACTCTGTTGGAAAATCTTTTTTTTGCAAATACAAATCCATATTGTGGTTTTGATATACAATTGCACCTATAATTTGCGCATTGCTTTTTTGAATTTGAATAATTTTATTATCCATTTCGTAAAGATCATAAAATTCTGTCCTTCGAGTAGGTTTACCCTTTATGATTGGAATGTTATCCATATGACTTTTTATAAAGTAACTTGCCTGTTCGTTTGTTTGATAAGAAAGCAAGCCCCGAAACTCTGTTTCAAATTTAAAATCAATACTTATATTTATATGTGCAATTTGAATTGTCATCATTTCACATCACCACTTATTTCATTTTACCATATTTTATTTATTATTCCTATAATTTAATTTAATAAATTTGGGAGTTTCTCCCACTTTTTAATTTAAAGTAGAACAAAAGCTTGAATCATCTCAAAAGAAACTCCCTCTAATGGTGCATAAAGCTCTTCGGTATTTTTTTCTTTTTTATATACACTAAAATCCAAAATCTAATATTGGAAAAGTGGCATCCAACTTGATTAAAAGATACACCCATTTTAACTAAAAGAAAGAAAAACAACTCTATCAAAAATGATAGAGTCATACATACTATTTCTTTGTAGATTTATTCTCCTTAGTCTTCTTTTCTTTTACTACTTTTACTTTTTTTGTGGCTGGCTTAGCTAAAAACCCATCTATCAATAGAAGTAAAGAAACCAATAAAATCAATATCACAAAAATCCACAAAATGACAACATCTTGGAAAGGCGGTTTCACAACAAAATAAACACCAAAGGTAACTAAAAGAATAGAAATTACTAACCACCAAATTGGATAATACGTACTATTCCCACGTTGATGATAATAAGCTCTAAAAATTTCTACTGTTCCTCTACACCACATTGCTAAACCTAAAATAGCACAGGCGCCTTTTGCGATTGTTATTACTTGAAATTGTTGTAAAACACACCCAAGTGCAACTAAAGACAATAATACAAACTCTATAATTGTCAAAACTTTAATTACACTATTTGAGCGAGCAGTCACCTTCTTAATCAAGAACAAACATAGGTATAGGACAATACATACGCAAATAATCATATTTACTATTTGCATTCCCCATGATTTCCAGAATACCCAATCTGGACAGCTTGACCACACTGGCATTAGCATAACGCCTATGATAAGCCCTAAAATACCAACAACAATATATACCCAAAACCATTTTGTTTTTGTTGGTCTTAAAATAGAATCAATTAACTTCTTCATTTTTATCCTCCTCATATTTTCATAGTATTTATTATTATACCTCAAAAAAACAAAAGAATAAATGTATAAAATAAATTTCGTTATAAAAGTCGGTTGTAATGATATGGGAAAAACTTTTTATTTTGATTTTTTCACTTATACTACTAGA
>JAMPGQ010000078.1 GCA_023663825.1 Anaeroplasma bactoclasticum | reverse complement strand
ATATAAATTACTGTCTAACTTTATTTTTATTCAAATTGAACTGGCAAACTCGGGGGATATTTTATAATCTTTTCTACCTTTTTTCTAGAAAATTTAATGAATTGTGATACAATAGAAGTATAAAGATGGAGGTGCTCTTTATGATACATATAGTAACAGATTCTACTAATGATTTAGATTTAAAAACAATAGAGGAACACAACATAGAGGTTTTACCTTTATATGTAAACTTTTCTGATTCTTCCTATCAAGATGGAGTGGATATTACAACTCCAGAGTTATATAAGCTCGTAGAAGAAAAAAATGAGCTTCCGAAAACTGCTGCGATTACACAACAAACCTTTACAGATGTTTTTAGAAAATATGTAGAAGCAGGAGATGAAGTGATTTTCACAGGGATTTCTAAGCAAATGTCTAGAACCTATGAAAATGCTATCTTAGCGGCAAGAGAGGTTGATGAAAGTAAAATCTTCATTGTAGATTCTATGAATTTATCTACAGGGATTGGACTTTTAGTTTTAAAGGCTTGTAAATATCGTGATGAAGGAAAAACTGCCAAAGAGATTGCGGAAGCGTTAAATTTTGATAATAAACGTGTGTTATCTCAGTTTGCTATTGAAAGAATGGATTATCTTTATAAGGGTGGTCGTTGTTCAGGTATGGCAAAGCTATTTGGAACACTTTTAAAGATTAAGCCTATTATTGCAGTTAGAGATGGAAAGATGCATGTTGCTAAAAAGCCCCATGGAAAAATGAAGGTTGCTCTAGATATTATGATTGAACAACTAAAGGGAGATTTACCTAGATTAGATAGAGATGTTGTTCTTATAACACATTCCTTAGCATTTGAATATTGTGATTATATAAAGGCGGAGATTTCTAAGTTTTTAGGAGACACTCCAATTTTATGTACAGTGGCAGGATGTGTAATTTCTTCTCATTGTGGACAAGGCACTATCGGAATTTTATATATGGTAAATGAAAAATGAAGCTAGATGTATTTAAAGAGTGTCCTAGTCTAGAAAATGAAGACTTTTTAATTCGTTTTATAGAACAAAAGGATGCAGAAGATTTGTTAAATGTCTATAGTGATTGCTTTGCGTTACCTTTCTTTAATAGTGATAACTGCCATGGAAGTAATTTTTATATAACGAATCTGCTGGATATGAATAATACTATTTTTTATTGGCTAAAAGAATATTATGAGTATAAAGGTTTTGTTCGGTTTTCTATCATAGATAAAAAAAGGAATCATGTGATAGGAACCATTGAAATATTTAAAAGAACAGCAAATGATTACTTTAATGAGTGTGGTTTATTAAGGGTAGATGTAGGTAGTCCAGATGAAGAATCTAGTATTTTAACTTCTCTTTTTTCTTTAATATCTATTCCATTTATGGATTGGTTTGATTGTAAGTTTATTGCGACTAAAGCGCCTATTTATGCAGTAGAAAGAATAAAGGCATTAAGACAAGCAGGATATGTAAAATCAAATGAGTCTTTGATAGGGCATGATGATACACATTACTATGACTATTGGATAATGAATAAATAAAATATGAGCAAATTTACAAGGCTTTTGTGAATTTGCTTTTTCTTTTTAATAGAAAATTAAAAAAAGAGAAGAAATAAAAAAACAACACTAAAAAGCCTAGGTGAACTAAGGATAAGAATTAGATATTTTTCTTCTAATTTGTTTATAAAGAAAAGCTTGTCTTCAAGATTATTATTTAGCTTGAAAAATCGTCCATTGTCGAACGGCACGATGTGGTGTGAGTGAAAGGAGGATGAGATTTCCACTCTATTAAATCTTAAAGAAAGTGAGAAAAATTTTCAATATTACCTCTACCTCATTGTAAAAAATAGAGAAACTTGTAAAATCTTGTTTGGGAAGTGTAAGTTGGGAACGAGGTGACATCTTTACATTTTAATATATTTCAAATAATTAAATTTCGCCTCCCGAAGAAGGGAGGTAGATTAGGAATGGTGCATTTATATGAAGTTTTAATTCGTCAAAACTACAAAATTTTATTTAAAGACTATCAAATTTTAATGAATAGTGTATACGAATTTTTGATTGAATATGATAAATTTAAAAATGATAATTACCACAAGGTTTTCCATTATTCATATATGAGAAAGATAAAGCATAGTCAAGCAAATATTGGCAAAGATCTAGGTATGGATCAAAGCACAATTTCAAGAAAATCAAATGAAATTCGCAAATTTATTACACTTAAAATTAATGAAGTAAAATAATCTTTTATTATACCATAAAATGGTAGGTGAAATTATGCAAACATTGCATAAAATTCTTGATTTTTTATGCTAAACTTAAGGTGTATTAGGTCGCTCCTAATATGTATTTTAAGATCTTAAATAAAAAAATCTAAGAAAGGAGTAAGCAAGTGAATGAAATAGTTGTAGGAGTTATTGGGCTTATTGGAACACTATCTAGTATATGCTTTGCGTATTTAGCATTTCGAAGAAACCATACAGTGGACACCAAAAAAGATGGTAAAGCAGAAGGAGTATTAATAAGTGATATAGGCTATATCAAATCAAGTATTGACCGAATGGAAGGAAAGCTAGATAAGGTAGAAACGAATTATCATGATCTACTATCCAGATTAATTCGTGTAGAAGAAGCCCAAAGCTCATTAGAAAAACAGCTTGAACATTCAAGCTTTAAATGACGATTATGGAAATAGTAAGTATTCCAGTAATAACTATACTATGTTATCTAGCTGGAGAGTTTTTCAAGCTAGTTGTTTTAAGAAAAAAAACTAGATACAAGTATATTCCTATAATTGTTGGGGGCATAGGTGGGGCGCTAGGATTAATAATTTATTTTGTTAGTCCAGAATTACTATTAGATACTACTAATCCTTTTATGGCGATTGCTGTTGGGATAGTTAGTGGACTAGCTTCAACAGGAACAAATGAGCTAGTTAAACAAATGTTAAAAAGAAAAGAGGATGAAAATGCTATTAAAAAATAAGGAATATAATCCTAAACTAGATTATCTATTATGTAAATATCTACTTAAGGATAATTTTTATGATGTAGATGAAAATCATTTAAAGGATTGTTTCTTCAAGAAAAGAAACTGTAAAACTGATACTGAAGTAGCTTTATGTAAGATAAGAGATTTCTTTTTAGAACATAATCTACTCAAGCTAAATCAAAATGAAATTCAGATGTTTTTAGATTTCTTAGATATGGAATATAGTTTCCAAGGCTTTATAGGATATGGAATAGAAGAGAAGATATTTCATTTGATTTTAAGTATCAAAGACAGACCAATTGAAGAACAGGAATGGATTTTAAAATTTCTTCTTGTTGTAGCTTATGTAAGTGAAAAAGAAGATTTGATTCTTCCTTACATTAAAGGTATAAGAAGGCTTTTAATGGTTAATTCAAAAGAGGAAATAAGAGATATCCTTTCTTATTTAGAAAAGAAAACAAATCGTTTGAATACTAGTCATGATGAAAGATTAAATCCTATTCTTCCAAAGTTGATTAAAGATTTATCCCTCCTCTTCTTAGAAATCACTGGCTATTTAGGTATAGGAATCTATGGATCATTTGCTAACCATACCTCAAATAGCTATAGCGATTTAGATATAATGGTTTTCATATCAGATGGAGTAGATAAAGTTCAGGCAAGAAAAACTACAAAACAATTTTTCTGTAAATTCATTCCAATTCCTATTGATGTTAAGGTTACTACAGAAGAAGAAATGGATATTGATCTTACAATGGGTATGAAAAAGACAATAAAAATTATACGAGGAGATATAAAATGGAAGAATTAGAAAAAAGAATAGAGTATTGCGAATTGATTGTTCCAAAAAAGGTTGGCAAGTTAATTGAAAAAATATTGCGTTTTTATGATTTAAATATAAGTCATGAACGTTTTAAGGGAGTCATCTATTCTAATGATGAATTTCAAACACCATTAGAAGAAAAAATCAAAAACTATTATGATGCCTATATGTTTTTATTAATGAATCATAAAACTCCTTTTACATCTTCAATCATTCAAAAGTTTTACTATATTATTTTTGAAAAGGAAATTGATCCATCCTTAGCTTTAAAGATTTCATCCAAATTTATATATTTATCAAATGAATCAAAAATTTTTAAGGCAATAGATTTACATCTTTTTGTTTATTCCTTGTTAGAAGAAGTAAAGGAATATGAACGATGGATGATTTCATTAATGTTCTTTAATTATATTTTAGTTAAAGAAGGGATTCCTTGTGTATATTTCGTAAGAAGTGATTTAGAGAAGTATTTAGCATATCAGGGCAATCAAAAGAAACTGAAGGAGCTTCTTTACAATGTAGTTATCTATTCTAAATTTCAAAAGAAGAGCTATACAAATAAGCTAAAAAATATTTCAGTAGAGGATATAGATACTTTCTTTTTAAAGAATAGAGAATATATTCAAGAAACATATAAAATAGAGCATATTTTTCTTTATGGTTCTTTTGCAAAGAATACAGCTAGAAAAGATTCTGATATTGATTTATTAGTTGTTTTTAAAGAGGATATGAACTATGAAGATAAAATGAATTATAAAGATGAGCTTGTAAAATATTTGACAAAGGAATTTTGTAGATATGTAGATATCCAAGAGATATTTGAATGCATTCCTAAGGAAATTATTTTAGAGGCAACAAAAACAAAAAAATTATTATAAAGGAGAAAAAAGACAATGGCAAATCAAGGATTACGAAAATGTATCCAACAAAGACAAGTAAATATCGGTGGTGCAACTGCATATATCAATACCTATAGCGCAGATGCAAATTTTATTTTAACATTACCAATTTTTTCAACAGTAGGCTTTGCACCAATTGATTTAAGTTTAATTTATAATCATCAAAATAGGAATGAACAAGAACTTTTTGGAAAAGGTTTTAAATTAAATTACTATAAAAAATTAGAATATATTTCTACAACAGAAATACGTTTAACAACTGCAGATGGAAGTGTAGAAAAGTACACTTTAAAGGATGGTTATTATAGGAATTCAGAGACACAACTTAAAATATCAAGACATTATGATTATGATGAGGAAAGTGGATCTACTACTTATTATTATGATGTTTCTGATATGGCAGGAAATTATGTTACCTATGAAGAACCAGACTTAAAGTATCCAGGATGGATAATGCCTGTTTCCAATGAGAATGTATATTTAGATTTAGAAAGCAATAATTTTCGTATTACAAATGCAAATCATGATACTATACAATTTAAAAAGGGAAATTCTGGTTTTGTAGAAAAGATTGAGTGGAAGAATAAAGAAGATTCTAGACTTACTGCAACCTTGAGTTACAAGGATAGCCAATTAACTTCTATTGTTGTCAAAAATAGTAGTACTACGGAAGATGCTTTAGTTGCATCTTATGATCTTAGTATAACTGCTTCTTTAATTGAAGTAAAAGATAATATGACAGGAGCCACTACTCGGTTTACTTTAGATGGCAACAAGGTAACTAAAATAGAAGAAGGATTTAATGGCAAGTATAATGAATCCTTAATTACCACTATTTCATATAATGATACAAGAACAATAATTACAAACCCACATCAAAAAGTAACTACAATTGTGTATGATAAAGAGGGTTTGACAAGATTAGTAAAGGATGACAAAGAAAGCTTTGTTGCCTATGCCTATGATATGGAAACAAAAGCATTACTTGCTGAAACTCCACTTCCTAAACCAAATCAGGCTAATAACTTGCTTAAAGGTAAATCTATTTCAGATTTCACTAGATATGGAAGTATTTCTCTTACAAAGGATCATGAAAATATAGATACTTTATATCAAGTTCATGCAGGAAGTAAATCTTCTTACTTATATGGAAATAGCTATGCAAAGTATAGAGCATATTCAAATTTCTTGCCTACTGATACAATCACTTTAGTCATATGGGCAAAACAAACAATGCCATGTGTTCCAAATAGTGTTTCTGGATATGCACAGTTAACTTCTGGAAATAAATATTCTAATAGTTATTTTAATAAAACTATAAAGGATGATGAATATTTTCCATTTGTTATGGGATTTACATTTACAGAGGCAGCAAGCTATATTGATATTTCTATTCATTTCTCTGGATATTTTGGCTTGGAGATTGGATCAATTGAACTTTATAAAAGAAGTTTTGGTGCTTTTTATCAATATGACAGTGAGGGAAATGTGATTTCTTCAAGTATGAGTGGTAATGAGAGTAAGTATACCTATGCAAATGGAGTAGCAAGTGGAAAAGAATCTTGGACAAATCATGGAGTGAAATATAAAAGAGATTCTCGACAAAGAGTTATAGAAGCAGTTGGTGCTTATCAAACCAAGCAATCTTTAACATACACTTCAAGAAATCAAGTTCAAACATCTAAAACAGAGAATTTCGATTCGACATCAGTATTTGAAACTTCTTGTAAATATGAAAACGATGATAAGAAAGTGACATATACAGATGAATTAGGAAACACTAGCATAGAAGAAAGTGATAATTTCTTAAATGTTGTTAAAACAACGAATCAAGTAAACCAAATTTTAAAATCCACTTTAAATGATTCCTTTGAACTTAAAAATCTAGAACTGCTGATTGGAACTACACAGCATTTAAACGCAAGTTATACCTATGACAAAGATCATCATAATCTTGTAAAAACAATTTCGATGAAAAATGGAATGAAGTATACTTTCACTTATGATGAGAAAGATAGAGTAAGTTCTATTTCATTAAATGATGTTTTATTAGTGTCTTATACATATGATAAATATAATCAAATTTTAACATTAAAATATGGTAAGTCTAGCGAGGGAGTCACTTTTACCTATACAGATGATGAACAAATTGAAACAGTAAAAACTGCAACGAATACCTATACTTATAACTACAATGATTTGGGAAGTTTAATAAGCATAACAGATGGAACAAATACTTGGGAATATAAGTATAACGAGGATAATAAAGTAGAAGAATTTGTACTAACTCAATCTGGTCAAAAAAAGATGGGAGTCCAATATGTATATGACAATCTTGGAAATGTGCATAAAGAGCAAGAAACTATATTTGATTATAAGCATATTAAGGAGTATGAAGGCTTATATCGTTCTAATGGCTGTAATGCAGAAAATTTAGCTTCTGAACTTCAAGAGCGTAGTGATTTCTTAAGCTGTATGTTTTTAGGAAATGATGTATGTTTAAGAAAAAAGAATACAATCATAAAGCCTTTCTTAAATAGTAAAGAAGTAGAAACTTCAACTACGACAATGGATGAAGCAGTCCCATGTATTTCTGTTGGAAGCAATGCATTTAAGTATAAGTTTAGTTCTGCAAGAACTGATGGAGGTAGCTTCGGATTTTGGTATAAATTCAGCTATTATCCAAATTCTCCAGTTTTATTAAGAATTACAGATATTTCAAATTCTAATTATATTCATCTTTATATTAATAGTGAACATAAGTTGGCAGTACTAATGAAACAATCCAATACAGTTAGTACGGTCTATAATTCTAGTTTCTCTGCTGGTGTAAGTGGTTGGCATTTCTTAGGTATTAATTGGTACTGTGAAGGAAACACAACATATTTTGTACTTGTATTTGATGGAGAGATTGCTGAATTTTATGTAAGTAAAAAGATAAATATTGTTGAGCCTGAATACACTATGTTTAATACTGTAAGTGGTAAAGTATCTAGTGTGATTGCAGGCAACGATCAGATTTTATCTATCAATCAGCTTATTTTATTTTATAGAAGTACATTTGATTATGTGTTTAATAGAATTAAACAGAATAATGCCTTAGATTATTCTTGTACAACTCATTATTTGGCTCCAAATGTTTTTACTCTATATCCACTCCATCATGATTTAAAATCTTTAAGTGGGGATATTCCT
>JAMPGQ010000077.1 GCA_023663825.1 Anaeroplasma bactoclasticum | reverse complement strand
AAATTCCTAGTTATCCTTTCTCTTCTTTATGGGTGTTATTTTTTGACGTACACAAAAAATTATGAAAATATATGAAAGTAAAGCGCTTTACTTGACAAAAGAATATGGGGGGGGTATAATTGAGATGGTAAAAGTATATCTTTCATATTCATTTTTCATATATAATTGAATTTGGTTCGCATATGCGAATTATTATTTCGGTTAACATATAGAACTTAGTCCGTATATATGAATTTATATAATAAGAGGTGTAATTATGCTCAAAAAAATACTTTTTGGAATTTTGGGACTATCATTTATTTTTGTGATAGCTGGTTGCAAAACAAATGAAACTTCAACTATAGTAAATCCTACTCCAGTTGAAACAGAAAAAAAAGAATACACGGTTATCTTTAATACCTTAGGAGGAAATTTGATTGAATCAAAAAAGGTAGAAGAGGGGAAAGCAATTGACCTTCCTACTGCCCCAACTAAGGAAGGCTATACATTTGATGGTTGGTTTACCGATGAAAGCTTAAGTACCAAATATAATCAAGAGCCTGTATTAAAGAATATGACATTATATGCAAAATGGAATCAAGATTCTGTAGTGGTGGCTCCTTTGGCTAAAACTACTGTTTATATGATTGGTGATTCTACTTGTGCCCCATACGATCAAACAACTAAGGATTTGGATTATTATTACCAACGAGATGGTTTTGGCACAGGCATTGCTTCTTATTTTAAGGAGGAGGCAACTGTTGTTAATTTGGGAGTTGGTGGTGCATCATCAAAAAGCTACACTACACTTTCACAATATACCCAATTTACTACTGATTTAAAAGAAGGTGACTATGTAATTATAGCTTTTGGACATAATGATGAAAAGAAGGCTGACTCTACTAAATTTGCAACTCTTGAAAATAATGGTAAGGATAATGAAGGTACTTTTTCTTATTATATCTACAATAATTTTATTAAATTTGTACTAGAAAAGAAAGCAACCCCAATTCTTGCAACTCCAATTGTGCGTTATGATTCTAAAAATGAATATGCACAAGGATCTAAATATTTACATTGTATGCAGGAAGATACTACCTTTGGTGGTGGGGATTATGCCCAAGCTGTTAGAGATTTGGCTGATGAATTAGGCTTAACCCTAATTGATAATACAAATCTAACTGCTTCTAAATGGAAAGCTACTACAGATGGCTCTTGCTCTAGAGATTATTATGGCATGATTTCTTCAAATGCTGAGGATGGTACACATCTAAATTCCTATGGGGCTTTAATGGTTGGATATTTAATGGTACAAAGCTTAATTACTTCCAACTCACCTTTAGGAAAATATGTCAAAGAAGAAATCAAAGAACCAACGAAAGAAGAATATTTGATTGTTAATTCAAACTATGTAGAGCCTACCTATAAGGCTCCAACAGCTTGGTCTAGCATTTGGACAACAACAAATGATTGGCATGCTTCTGTGTTTGGTGCTTTAAGACATGACCCTAAAAAGAATTTTACAACATATTATGAAATTAAAGAAAATTCTAATGGTACAGTTGTACTAGATGATAAGGGGACAGGCTCGACTGATAATTATGCTACAGGGCAGTTTAACTCAAAAAAAGATGGCATTTTAATGTATTTTAAACAAGTATCAATTAACGATAATTTTGTTTTTGAAGCTACTTTACATCTAGATTCTATCCAATATGTAAACAATGCCGCAGGCTTTGGACTTATGGTAAGGGATGATATGTATATTGATACCTATAAAGCTGATTTAAGCACAAATTTTATAGCAGTTGGAAATTTAGGAGCTCCTTTTGCTGCCACATCTGCATCCCCATATACTTATAAGGCCTTCCAAAGAGAAAATTCCGATGGGCTTACAAGACTATCTAACGACAAAACAAACGATTATTTAAAGGAAGGCGAATCTGTGAACTTAAAAATTGTCAAAGTGGATTCAACCTATTCCTTATTTTATAACAACGAAAAAACCTCTGGCAATTATGATTTATCCTTAGCTGGAGATGATAAGGTCTATATTTATGTTGGTTTATTTGTAGCTGGTGTCACAGCAACATTCAGTAATATAAGCTTAACTATAAATTAAAAATAATTCTATTCGTAACAAAAGAAAAGAACGAGGAGGAAATGCGAATGAAAAAATTAGGAGTGTTAGTTTTATCTGTGTTTTCGATTATCCTACTTCTAGTAGGCTGTAAGGATAATCAAAAAGAAAATCCCCCAACACCAGTGGAGCCAGAGGTAGTTTATCCAAGATTTAGCGATATTAGCATTTTAGAATCTGAGCTTAAGCCTGGCACTATTGATGTTTTTGTTAAGGCTTTAGATGAAGAGGCAATGATTTACCTTATTGTGGTTCCAGCTTCATCAACTGCTCCAACACATGAACAAATTATGAAGCATGAAGATTATAATAGTGTTTCAATTGTCGCATATGCACAAGAAAAGGGCACGCTATATAAAACAATTGAGGCTTTAGATGAAGGAGAAGGATTTGATGTCTATGTAACCTTATCTCTAAATAATACTTTTGCAGAAAAATTTTATAAAACAACCTGCAAGACAAAAACTTTAGAAGAAACAATTGATAAGGGAAGTGGAACAGCTGAGGATCCATTCAAAATCTTTAGTATAGCTGATTTAGAACAGGTTGCAGGAGATAGTGAAACACTATCTGCATATTATAGCCTAGAAAATGACATTGATTTAGCTGAAAAATATGGACCTGAGCTATTAAGCTTTGTACCTTTGAGCTGGCAAACTGGTTCCTTAAAAGCTTTTTCTGGATCCTTTAATGGAAATGGTCATACAATTAAAAATTTATATATTAATGAAACAAAGGAATCTGTAGGTCTATTTGGACAAATTGGAGAAGAGGGCGTTGTTTCAAATCTAATTTTAGAAAATCCAGTTGTAGCAACAACTGCCCAAAGATTAGGAGCAGCTGTTGGATATAATAAAGGAACTGTAGCTAATATATCTGTTTTGGGTGGTTCTATAACTAGCCTTGTTCCTGAAGGAGGGCAAGCTAAGGCCGGTGGTATTGTTGGAGATATGTATGAGTCTGGTTCTATCCTACGCTCTATTTCAAAGACTATAGTTATTGCCGGTGGAAATAACGTTGGTGGTATTTGTGGGTCTTCTGATGCATCAACAGGCAAAACGAAGGAATTAGAAATCCTAGATTGCTACTCTTTAAGTGATGTAAAAACAAGTAATAAGGGAAAATATGTTGGTGGTATAGTTGGCTATGCTCGCTGTGTTAAAATTGAACGTTGCTATGCAACAGGAAATATTGAAGGTGGTGAAGGTGTAGGTGGTGTTGTTGGCTTCCTACAGCATAGAAATCAATCTCCAATTACTCCATCTGTAAAGAGTTGCTTTGCTATGGGAGTTACTCTTACTGTAACAGGTACTTCTCAAAGTAATAATTCTGGTTATGTCATTGGAAATAGGTCTACATCTAATAATACAAATCCTATCTATGAAAACTTATATTATGCTGATTCTAATTTGATTGGAAATCAAAAAACACCACAAAAACTAGCAGAAGAGACAGATGTTGCTCATTTTGCTAATAAGGAATGGTTAAAAACAAATCTAAACTTAGATTGTAATGATATATATTGGACAATGCTTACTGATGCCTTCCGTCCTACTTTAGTTCACGCTAGCTGGGATAAGGGATTATATGAGGCACCACTATTTATAACAGCTATAAATGTTTCTGCTTTAAATCGAAATGAACTATCCTTACATATAGAGGCTAAAAGTGGAACAATTTCTTATGTGGTTGTTAAAAAGGATGCGCATGCTCCAACAGTAGATCAAATTCTAGCACATGAAAAGTATGATGATGTTGAAATCCTTGCATTTGGAACAAGTACAAATCCTAATCTAGATGATGTTATTTCTAATTTAGAAGATGAAACAGAATATATGATTTATGCTGTAGCAAAAGATGGTGAAAAGCTATCTACTATTTCACAAATTAAGGGAAAAACGTTAGCAGCTCCTATTTTATTAGCAGCAGAATATGCTGTTACTAATGGGGATAGTATAGGTAAGATTATCCTTTCTGTTACAAGCAATAAAGCAGTTACAACCTATTATTTTGTATCTAAGACTCAAGTATCATTAACAAAAGAAGAATTAATGGAAAAAGAATCTACTACGAATGCTTCAGTTACAATCACTGGACTTGATGAAAATACATTATATTATCTATATTTTTATAGTAAAACACAAGATGAGGATGTAGAAATAGTAGAAAAGAGTATAACGACTACTGCTGATTTAGTAGACTTAAGCTTAGATGTAAGCTTAACAACTGGGATCACGCAAGGAACCTTAAAACTTGTAATCACATCAAATAAAGACAACACAAGCATTTACTATATCCTTGGAACTCCTCTTGATAGTTATACAATAGACCAAATCAAAGAAGGTAGTCTATATGAGGATGAGGTCGTTTTATCTGATTTAGTCGATAACACAGAATATAAAATCTTTGTATATGGAAAAACAAATACAAAGCAAACAGAAATTATCACTAAAACAGCTACTACAATTAATCCCGAGGTTCCATTGGCTGTAGAAATTGATGTAGAAGCTAATGATGATGACTTCACATATGTTTTAGCAATTACTCCAAATAAGGAAGTAAATGTTTACTATTTGGTTTCTACAAGTGATGAGGCCCCTCATAAGGATGCTTTAAAAGCATTAGAGGCTACTTCTAGTTTATCCATTTCTCTTTTAGAATTAGAGCATGGAACTACATATTATGTATATGTATTATGTACAACTGATAAAGAAGAAACAGAGGTAATGACAAAAGAGTTTGTTACAGCTTCATTACCAGAGGTTACTTTAACAGCAGAACTTGTAAATACTGGCTTAGTAAAATATGCTCAAGCTGATGCTTTATTTGAGGTAACAGACGGAGCTACAATTCATTATCTATTGTCTAATGAACAATTAAATAAGGATACTCTTACTTTAACTGATTTAACAGAAACTACTACTGAAAGTAAAATAGAGTTTAGAGGCTTACATTCTTCTAAAACATATTATTTATATGCATGTGCAACTAAGGATGAGGTTCAAACTCCAATAGTTGAAAACTCTATTACAACTGCTGAATATAAGAATTTCAATCGTACATATCCAAAGAAATCCGAAATTAATATTTATAATGCTGAAGATTTCTATAAATTTATTGAATTTGCAAATAATGGATTACCAACAAATGAAGAAGAAGCTGCCAATGGAACTAAAACTAAAATTTCTGCTTCAGCTTTAGTAACTTTGTATGGAAATATATACTTATCTACTGACCAAAAAGTTCAAATGATAACAGATACCTTTAAAGGTAATTTTGATGGACAAGGATATACAATTTATATTACTGACATCTATGCATCAGGGACTGTCAATGGAGCATCTACTCAATCTAGTGTAGGTGGAGTGATTGGTGTAAGTGAAATATTAGTTAAAAATATAGTTAGTGACGTAACAGTAGTTGCAAACGGAAAGACAAGAACAGATTCTCAAATTATAGGTACCATTCAAAATAGTTCTAAAGAAACTTCTATCGCAAAAATCACTTCTTGTATTTCTTATAAGAAGGGAAATCTTGTGAGAAATTGGAAGAATCCAGGTGAACATACAAATTGTTATGAAGTTGGAACTGAAAGCTCAGCTGAAAATTATCAAACAACCATCTCTTTAGAAGACATTACAGAAGAATGGATTAAAACAAATACTTCTTTTGATATAGAAGGAACGAATGACACACTATCTTTATGGGTACTAGATGAGAATCAATTAAAATTAAGAATTGGAGGACTTGCCTAATGAAAAAATATTTGACAATATTAGCTGGTGTAGGATTAATGCTCACTCTTGTTGCTTGTAATAATACAAGTGAAAAACAGCCACCTATAGAAGATGACAATCCACCAGTTGTAGAGGTAACACCTACAAATTTTGAAATAGTTCAAGAAGTATTTGAGAACTTTTCAATTCCGAATAGTGATTCTATAATTAAAAATATTTATTTACCTAAGAGTACAAAAGAAGAAGTTAGCATTGTTTGGCGTACAAGTAATGCTAAGGTAATTACACCTGAAGGTTATGTTACAAGAAGTGCAATCTCAGATCAAACTGTAACTATGACTGCAACAGCAACTTTAGGCTCAACTGTAGAAAGAAGATCTTATCAAGTAACTGTTAAAAAAATCCCTTCAGATGTTGAATCTTTAGTACAAGAATCCGTTGATGATTTTGTTCTATATGAGAATAATTTCGTTGATAGAGATATCTTAATCTTACCTCGAACAAGTGATCTGAATGGAGTTTATATTACTTGGGAAACTTCTAATGATAAAATTATTGATTTAGATGGAAATGTTTATAGAACATCTGCTGAACAAAAGGTGACTTTAACTGCTAAATTTAGTAAGGATGATGTTACATTAGAAAAGTCTTTTGATGTTACTGTTGGTTCAACATCAGATGATGAGCCTGAATTAATCACAGAAAATGATTCAAGGATACTGAATAAGATTTATGTTAAAAATACAGAAGAAATTCTAAAGGCTTGTGTAGTTGATGGATTAAAGCCAGGGGATGCTGTTATACTAGAGGATGGAACTTATAATGAAATTACATTGAATATTACTGATTCTGGTACAGAAAAAAATCCAATTTTCCTATTTGCTAAAAATCCAGGTAAGGCTATTATTACTGGTGAATCAAGAATTGATGTTGTAGCTAATTATATTACAGTAGCTAATTTATTGTTTAAAAACGGGTATCCAACTACAGATAGTGGAGTTGTTTCCTTAAATGGTAATTATTGTAGGTTTACAAATAATGAAATCAATCATTTTGAATTAGCAACCTATGACTATAAATGGGTTTCTTTAACTGGTACACACCATACCATTGATAGAAATATCTTTGATGGAAAGTCAACTGGAGGATCTTTGCTTACTGTATGGAGAAATGATTTAACGAGTCAATATCATCATATTTATAATAATATTTTCAGAAATTTCTCTGATGGTGGTGGTGCTAATGGCTATGAAACTATGCGTATTGGCACATCTACATATTCTCAAACAGATTCACATGTTCTAATTGAAAATAATTTATTTGAGAAGGTGTCAGGAGAAATTGAAATTATTTCTATAAAATCCGGACGCACAATTGTAAGAGGGAATACCTTTAAGGAATGCGTTGGTTTAGTTACATGTAGACATGGAAAGAATAGCTTGATTGAAAACAATGTATTCTTATGTGGTGGTGTAACTGATACAGGTGGTATTCGAATGTATGATTCTGGTCATATTATTAGGAATAATTATATTGAGCAAGCAAATTCTTCATCAAATACACGTGCTGGTATAGTTATTCATAGTGGAGTAAATGAAGTAGGAGTAACTACAACAATGAATCTTCAATGGGTTCCTTATAATATCTTAATTGAAAATAATACGATTGTTGATAGTAGACAAAGCATATTATTCTGCGGAAAATATACTCATGCAGCTTCTGATATTTATCTAAAAGGAAATCTAATTGTATCCTCCCAATGGGGTGCAATTCGTTTCGATAAAGAGCCTATAAGGGCAGTTTATGAAGACAATCATATCTATACTCCAACATTTAATGATGCTAGTGGTACAATTAAAGAAGTTACAATCCCAGAAGGAGCAAATTATAGTACAGAAATCCTTAAACTTACTCCAAATGCTTCTGGAATTCAGCTTCATGAGTCCTTTGGTGCAAAGGGGTTAATTGTACTAACAGAAGAAAATATTGGAACAAAGTGGTAAAATAATTATGAAAAAGGGCACATTTTAAAATAATGTGTCCTTTTCTACAAAAAATGAGAAAGGGAAAGTGTAAAGCAATTAAAATTATACTAGGTATCCTTATGAAACAAAGAAAAGTTTTTTTAATAGTTCTACTATTTCTTTTATTCTTTATTTCTAGCTGTATGATACATAAATCAAATCAAGAACTTGAAAAGCCACTTGAACCAACTAGCTATACTAT
>JAMPGQ010000076.1 GCA_023663825.1 Anaeroplasma bactoclasticum | reverse complement strand
CAAAAGGACTGTAAATTTCTAATTCCTAAAACTAGGTTTTTTCACAGCCCCTTTTTTCCTGCATTTATTTCATAGATTCTAGAGTAGTGTGGGTAAGAATCCTTTTTCCTTGTATCTATGGGAAATATTTGTTATAATATTTATGTAAAATAATGGAAAAATAAGAATAGGAATGAATATAGAAGGATTTGGAGGAAGATTATGTTCTTGAGTACAGGTTTATCTGCTAGTCAGATTGTTTTAGAACTAATAGCAGTTTTAGGAGGCTTAGGTTTATTTTTATATGGGATTAACCAAATGGGAGACTCTTTAAAGGTAATTGCAGGAGATAAACTAAAAACAATTATTGAAAAGACAACAAATACTCCAATAAAAGGAATCCTTGTGGGTACGCTTGTAACTGCGATTATCCAATCTTCATCTGGGACCACTGCTTTGACTGTTGGCTTAGTCCGAGCAGGGCTGATGAGTTTTCCTCAAGCTATCGGAGTTATATTGGGTGCAAATATAGGTGCAACAATAACTTCCTTTTTTATTGGTTTAAACATTGAAAGCTATTCTCTTATTTTTGTAGGAGTAGGAGCATTAATGATTTTCTTTATTAAAAATGAGAAAGGGTCTGAAATAGGTAAAGTCATATTCGGCTTTGGTATGTTGTTTTTCGGATTGAAAACTATGGGAGATGCGCTTGATACAATTCTTATGGCTTATGAAGCAGAAGCAACACAACTTTTTAAATTCATATCAGATCAACCTATATTAGGTCTATTTATTGGTACGGCATTAACTGCGTTAGTTCAATCCTCATCTGCAATAATAGGTATTTTACAGACTTTATATCAACAGGGTTTTATTGTTGTTTTTGGTGCAATTCCAATTATGCTAGGATGCAATATTGGTACGACAATAACAGCTTGTATTGCAGGTATTGGTGGAGGCGTTCAAGCGAAAAGAACAGCCTTTGTTCATGTTATGTTTAATGTTGTAGGAGCAGTATTGTTTTTGGCTCTCTTATGGCCTTTTTCCAAATTGATAGAAATGATAGAAACATCAATGCTTTCAGGACTTGGGCCACATCCGAAAATGACTATAGCTATTGCCCATCTATTATTTAATTTTGTAACAACCTTTATTATGTTCTTCTTGATTAAGGTTATGGTTAAATTTACAGAAAAGCTATTTAAGGATAAACCTAATGAACAACAGACAATTCTTGATTCATTACTAGATTATTCTTTGATTGAAAAATCGCCAGGTTTTTCATTAACTTTTGCAAAAAAGTCTATTGACTATATGTGTAAATGTGTAACAGAATATGTGAATATGGCAAAAGATTATAGCTTTGATAGTAAACTCTCTTATGG
The DNA here is from genome assembly GCA_023663825.1 of Anaeroplasma bactoclasticum. Lineage (GTDB taxonomy): Bacteria > Bacillota_I > Bacilli_A > Acholeplasmatales > Anaeroplasmataceae > Pelethenecus > Pelethenecus bactoclasticus_A. The sequence goes on along the minus strand of JAMPGQ010000076.1, from coordinate 6,951 downwards.
AGATAAGCCAAGGGAGTTAGAAGAAACTATTGATGAACTAGACAAAAGAATTCATGATTATTTAATTAAGCTTACTCTTTCTGATTTGAGTAAATCAAATTCACATTTGTTATCTGCATATTTGGATTCTATTAAGGATTTAGAGCGTATCGGTGATCATTGTACGAATCTATTTGAATTTTTTGATGACAGATATTCTACGAATAAGGAGCTTTCTGAGGATGGCAAGCAGGATTTGGAACAACTATATGGAACTGTAATCCAAATGTTAAATACAACCTTTGAAGCATTTTATGGTTGGGATAAAACTAAGGCATTAGAGGTTAATGCTTTAGAGAATCAGGTAGATAAGTTAGAAGCATTTTTCCATCAACGTCATGTCCATCGTATTGATAGTGGAGCATGTTCCTATTTGAATGCTGATCATTATGTAGAAATCTTATCTAACCTTGAGCGTATGGGAGACCATTTAGAAAATATTTCTGAATGTATATTAAATACTGCCCATCATGCGACTGTAGAAGAAAATAAGGCTATGGAAGCATAAATATAATAAAATTTAAATGAAATACCTTGCGATTTCTAGTGTTAACTTGTATAATTAATATTGGGAAGTCGGAGGTATTTTTTTATGATAGAAAGTTATTCATCCATATTAAAAATAAGAAGAAATGTGTTTGAAGAAGTGGCAAAGCTTGCCTATGAAGGAGATTATTCAAGAATAGAAGAAATTCCTTATCAAATGCTAAATGGTCAGGCCAAGTATCGTGAATCTATATTTTTGGAAAGAGCTATAGTTGCAGAACGTCTTCGTTTAGCAATTGGGCTTCCTGTAAGAAGTGCTGATGAGCATGCCCCTATATCTAAAGGTATAGAGGATGCTATTATAGCAAAACGATTTTATGAGCCACCTTTAGTAAATGTTATAGATTTTGCATGTAATGCCTGTCCTACTGATTCCTATTATGTTACAGATACTTGTGTAGGTTGCTTAGCAAATCCATGTGCTAACGTTTGTCCTAAGGGAGCAATTAAAATAACCAATGGGGCTTCCCATATTAACCAAGATTTATGTATTAAATGTGGCAGATGCTTAGATGTATGTCCTTATAAGGCTATTGTTCATCGTCAAAGACCATGTGAAAAAGCTTGTGGTATGCATGCGATTGAGTCTGATGAATTTGGTCGTGCTAAAATTAATTATGAGAAATGTGTTTCTTGTGGAATGTGTATTGTGAATTGCCCATTTGGAGCAATTGCGGATAAATCCCAGATTTTTCAAGTTGTACATTCTATAAAGGCTAAGGATGAAATCTATGCCCTTATGGCACCAGCCTTTGTTGGACAGTTTGGTCCTAAGGTAAACTTAAAAACAATTGATGATGCAATGGGACAATTAGGCTTTACTGGAGTATATGAGGTTTCTATTGGGGCTGACTTATGTACCTATGAGGAGGCCGAGGATTTTTTAGCTAATGTTCCATCTAAATTACAGTTTATGGGAACATCCTGTTGCCCAAGCTGGTCCGTTATGGCAAAAAAGGAATTTCCCGAATATAAAGATAATATTTCAATGGCTTTAACTCCGATGGTTTTAACGGCACGTTTGGTAAAGAAAAAACATCCGAATTGTAAGATTGTATTTGTTGGCCCTTGTTCAGCTAAGAAGCTAGAGGCTTCAAGAACTGCAGTTAGAAGTGATGTAGATTTTGTTTTAACCTTCGAAGAGTTGATGGGTATGTTTTCTGCTAAAAAGGTTGATTTTAACACTTTAAAGGAAAAACCACTTCAGAATGTTACAACTGCAGATGGTAGAGGCTTTGCAGTGGCAGGAGGAGTTGCTCAGGCAGTTGTCAATACAATTAAGAAAACACATCCTGATGTAGAAATTAAGGTCGCCTCAGCTCAAGGTCTAGAAAATTGCCGTAAGCTATTAAAGGATGCTAAGGCAGGAAAATATAATGGCTATCTATTAGAGGGGATGGCTTGTCCTCATGGCTGTATTAGCGGTGCTGGTACAATTGCTTTACCAAATAAGACAAAAGGTATGGTAGAAGTATCTAAGCGTGAAACACCAAAGAAGAATGTTACTGAATCTGAATTCTTAGATAGATTACATGATTTAGAAGAATAAAAGAAAAAAGATACTCCAAATAAAAAATGAATCCTAGTAAAATATGGTTACTAACTCAAGAGAAGTGGTAACCATATTTTTATGAAAGAATTGAGTTTATATGAAAAAATACACAAAGAAGGATGTAAAAACAGGCAAAACAAAAGACGTTCACAAAATTGTTTATTACTTTAAAAATTAACGTTTGGCTTAATCATCAAATTATAAAAGCCCAATTCACATTTTTTGAACTGAGCTTTTATTTTAGTGTTTATACAAACTATTGACTAGTTTTATTTGTTTTCCTTTTCTAAAGCCAAGGTTCTAGTTGTTAAGTCACATACTTCAGCAGGACCATAGTATTGAATAGCACCTGGATAAGTATATGCTGTTTCAACTGCCCAAAGAGCTCTATGTTCTGCAAAATATTGGAATGGTTTACCATTCAGCTCTACTAATGCCTTACGGATAACTGGTTTATCCTCACCATGTCGCCTTTCGATGTTCATCATTTTAGTGATTGGCATACCACCTGCAACCCATTCTTCAGCTGGTTTTGACAAATTAGAAACTTTAGATAAATAGCCATTATACCCATATTGAATTAACATAAATGCATTGTAGCCTAATGAATAACAATAATCTGCATCAAAATTAGAAGGGAATGCACATCTTCCTTCATATCCAAAAAAGTGGTGTAATGGATTGAATTTTCCTTTATAAGTTCCAGCATTCTTTCTAGCTTCTAGATTAGCTTTTACTAATGCAGAAAATAATTTTTCAGATTCAATTAAAGAAACTTGAACATTTCCATGTGGATCTCTTTCTAAAAATAACTGTTGCTGAATTCCTTCAGGAAGAATTGCAAATACAGCCATTGATTCTTTGGTTAATCCTTTTTCAATAAATGCATATTTTTCTTTCCAGTTTGTTAGTTTGTTAAATGCATCTGCTTTGCTTCCTGCTAGCAATTCATTGATTTCATGAATTAATACAGAAAATTCTGGAACAAATTCTACAACACCTTCAGGGATAATCGCAACACCAAAGTTCATACCTTGTGCAGCTCTAGCAGCTACTGAATCGGCGATATAGTCTGCGATTTGTGCTAAAGACATTTTCTTAGCAGCAACTTCCTCTGAAATCAAACAAACATTTGGCTGAGTTTCTAAAGCACACTCTAAAGCAACGTGAGAAGCAGAACGTCCCATTACTTTAATAAAATGCCAATATTTTTTTGCAGAGTTAGCATCTCTTTCAATATTTCCAATTAATTCACTATAGGTCTTAGTTGCTGTATCAAAACCGAAGGAGCATTCGATGTCTTCATTTTTTAAATCTCCATCAATAGTTTTAGGACAACCTATGACTTGAACGCCAGTGTTGTTGGCAGCAAAATATTCAGCAAGTACAGCTGCGTTTGTATTAGAGTCATCTCCACCAATAATAACAATAGCAGTGATGCCATGCTTTTTACATACTTCCTCTGCAACAGCAAATTGCTCTTTTGTCTCTAGTTTTGTTCTACCAGAGCCGATGATATCAAAGCCGCCTGTATTACGATATTGATTGATATAGTCATCATCAAATATTAAGTAATCGTCCTCAATTAGTCCACTAGGACCATTTCTAAATCCATATAAGATATTTTCTTTGTTAGTAGCTTTCAAAGCATCATATAAGCCACATACAACGTTATGTCCACCAGGGGCTTGACCACCTGATAAGATAACACCGACAACTTGTCTTTTGTTTGTTGATGTATTTTTTCCCTTTTGAAAAGTAATTTCTTTTTTTCCATAGGTATTAGGGAATAAAGATTTAATTTTTTCTTGATCAGCGACGCTTTGAGTGCTGTTTCCTTCCTTTACACAAATGTTATCAATACCATTTCTTAACATTCCTGGTAATTTAGGAACATAAGAATACCTTGCGATTTGAAGTGGTGAAAGTTTCATAATATAGTCTCCTCTTTTTTTAAATTTTGTTAATACAATTATAGCACTTTTTTATAAAAAAAGAAATAGGATTTCGCTTGTTTTCTGTAGGTGTTAGTTTTCTAAAAAAAATATTATTATTTTAAAATTATACGGGGTGAATTTTTATATAATATTAGATTTAACATGCATTTTTGTACGATTTTTTAAAAAGTATGTATCAAAAATATTGAAGATGTCGAATTTTATGGTATAATTTTCTTTGGAATGCAAAAAAATGGATTGTTCCTTTAATGATGAATTTTTTTAAAAAAACAGGATAATCTATAAATATTCCGATGATGTAGTGATTTATTTTAATCACAAATGTCCATATTTAAAAAATTAAGAGGAGAAGATAAAATGAAAAAAACAAAAGTAGTATGTACAATTGGTCCTGCAAGCGAGCAAAAGGACTGTCTAGAAAAATTAATCGGCACTGCTGGCATGAATGTAATGCGTATGAATTTTTCTCATGGTGATTATGAAGAACAAGGATTCCGTATTAAGAATGTTAAGGCATTAAATGCTGAAAAGGGCTGGAATACTGGTATGATGCTAGATACTAAGGGTCCAGAAATCCGTACAGGATATTTAGAGAATGATGAACCAGTTATGCTTCATAAGGGGGATATTATCCGTATGACAATGGATTATTCTTTCATTGGTAATGCAAAGAAAGTAGCAATTTCTTATCCGGGTTTATATGATGATATTTCTGTAGGTGGAAGAATTCTAATTGAAGATGGTAACCTAACATTAGTAGTTAAAGAAAAGGATGAATCTTGTAAAGAATTAATATTAGAGGCTCAAAATGATCGTAAACTAAAAAATAAGAGAAATTGTAATGTTCCAGGTGTAATTTTGAATATGCCTTACATTTCACCAAAGGATAAGGCTGATATGGAATTTGCTTGTGATCAAGACTTAGATTTCATTGCAGCATCATTCGTACGTCGTGCTGATGATATTCGCCAAATTCGTGAAATTTTAGCTGCCAAGAAAAATACACATATTAAAATCATTTCTAAGATTGAAAACCAAGAGGGAGTTTCTAATATGGAAGAAATCATTAGACTTTCTGATGGTGTAATGGTAGCTCGTGGTGATTTAGGTGTTGACGTTGATGCTTGGGATTTACCAGCAATTCAAAAGGAAATGATCTATTTAGCTCAATCTACTGGAAAGCTAGTTGTATGTGCAACTCAAATGTTAGATTCTATGCAACAAAATCCAAGACCTACACGTGCAGAAGTTTCTGACTGCCATAATGCAGTATTAGATGGAACTGGTGCTACAATGCTTTCTGGTGAATCAGCTCAAGGTGATTATCCATTTGAAGCAGTATCTTATATGGCTAAGATTGACCATCGTGCAGAAGATGATTTAGATCATGAATTAATGATTCAAAATGTTGTTTATGGTAAAGAAGAAAAGAATGAGGATGATGCAATTGGTCTTGCTGTTGCAACTCTAGCTGCAACATTTGATATTCCTGCAATTGTTGCTGAAGGTGATGTTAAACTAGCATTAGCATTATCACAATACCGTCCTGCTTCTGATATTTTCTTTGCTGTCAAGGATAGAGCAGATGCTAGAACTCTAGCAATTGCTTGGGGTGTTCAAGCTGTAGTTGGAACTTATAAGGATGCATTAGCTAAGGCTGTTTCTGAATTGGGTTTAGCTAAGGGAGAAAAACTTGTTAAAGTAACTAGCTGCAAATTAGAATTAGTTGAAGCTTAAGTAGAAAGGAAATAAGGTGACTTTTATAGGTCACCTTTTTTGTAATTATGAAAAAGAAAGAAGATATTTTAGAAACAATAGAATTGCTAAAAACGACTTCGCAATTTATCGGAGATGCACGTGCAAATTTAACTGCTCCTTATCATCTTACTCACACTCAAGCAGTTATCTTGTTAGATGTATACCATCATCCTAAGGAAACGAAGATTACAGATATTTGTAAAAGATTAAATAAAACAACTAACACAATCTCTCCTTTAGTGAAGCGTTTGGTAGAAAAAGGGTATTTAGTAAAGCATCAGAATGCTTATGATAACCGTGTTTTTGAGGTATCATTCTCAGATAAAGGTATGAATATGATGAAACATATCAATGAAGATGTATTAGTTTTTTCAACTCCACTTTTCAATGAACTAAGTGATGAAGAATTTAGCAATCTAAATAAATCATTAAAAATATTAAATAAGGTATGTGGTTTAGAATGAAATATCTCATATTTTCAGATTTGCATGGTTCTGCCAAATCAGCAGAAATCCTATGTAACATATTTATAGAACAAAAATGTGATCAAATGATTTGTTTAGGAGATGTTTTATATCATGGTCCTAGAAATGATATTCCAAAGTTTTATTCTCCAAAGCTGGTGATTAATTTATTAAATCCGTTTGCCGATAAGATTCTTTGTATTCAAGGCAATTGTGATGCAGAGGTTGATCAAATGGTTTTAAAATTTAAATTATATAAAACAAAAAATATTCGTTTAAATGGAAAGCAATGTCATTTAGAACATGGGCATCATCTTCTTGAAAAAAAGAAACCTACTTTCGATGTTGTTCTTTTTGGTCATACTCATATTCCAATGCTAGAAAAGATAGAAGATGTGATATATCTTAATCCAGGAAGTGTAACACTTCCTAAAAATAATTTGAATTGTAGCTATATGATTTGGGAAAAAAATACCATTACGCTATTTGATTTGCAAGGGCATCCTTTGAAAAGCTTATCTATAGTATAAAAATCGACATTTGTCGGTTTTTTTTGAATTTTGTCGTTTTTTAAAAAATATTTGAGTTCCCCCAAAATGAAATAAGGGGGGTATAAAGAAGGAAAAATCCATGG
>JAMPGQ010000075.1 GCA_023663825.1 Anaeroplasma bactoclasticum | reverse complement strand
GTACTATGTCCTGAGGCAGATGGATTTGTTTGTAGAACTACTTTAATGAATACAAAAAATATGGAAATTTCTAAATACAAGTTCTTAGAGGAACTTCCTAAGTATTTAAATAAAAGATTAAAGGAAATATAAAAGGATACCCTTTAAAGGTATCCCAATCTTAATTTGTTGCGATTATTTTATATGCCTCTACTCCAGTAGCTAAAATATCCATATCAAAATCAAATGTATCAGTATGGAGCAAGTGCTTATCTCCTGAACCTAATAGCATAAACATACATTTATATTTTCTTGTATAGCATCCAAAGTCCTCTGCTTGTAAAAATGGATTTACTAAAAATTCCAAAGGAATCATGTCTTTATATTTTGAGACTAAAGAAAAATCATTAATGACACTTTTATATAAATCATCTATAGTAATTTGAATACGAATGTTTGTCTTTTTTTCGTATTTTTCTTTTAGTCTATAAAGAGTTTCCTTCATTTCTAAAAACACATCATCATCAAAGTTTCTGATAGTTGCTTCAAGCTTTGCGTAATCACTTACAATATTTCTTGCAGTTCCTGAATGCATAGTTCCAAAGGAAATCAAATGTTTTCCTTCTATTTTATCAAATTCTTGATAACAATCTAATAAATAAAAGCTAGCAATTTTTAAGGCATCAATTCCTTTACTACGATTGGCAGCATGAACGCCTTTTCCTAAAAACTCTATATTTACTTCGCTTGAGGAAGCAAGCATCCCTCCACTCATTGTAAACAAATGATTGTTTTTCAACTGTGGCCAAATATGTATTCCATACATTTCTTCTACCTGTAATTGATCCAATATCCCACTATTTAATATATCTACTGCCCCTGCATGTTCTTCTTCAGATGGTTGAAATAAGCAGACAACATTATATTTTAGGTCAGAAAGATTTTGATCAGCCCAAAAGGCAAATTCTAAAAGTATAGCCATATGTCCATCATGGCCACAGGCATGCATATATCCTGGATGGGTGGAGGAAAAAGGCAAATTCGTCTTTTCAGTTATTTTTAATCCATCCATATCTGCGCGAAAGCAAATTGTTTTACTTTTATGCGCATTAAAGTAAGCAATCAAGCCTGTAGGTGTTGGTTCATATACTTTACAGGATAGCTTTTTTAATTCATTAAATATATATTCTTTTGTTTTATATTCACACTTCCCGATTTCTGGGATAGCATGTAAGTTCATTCTAATTTTTTTAGCCTTCATAATTTTTACGCAATTAAATTTTTATATAAGGATTTTAATGTCAATTCATAATCCTTTTGAGACACACCAATAATTATATTTAATTCAGATGGTCCTTGGGCTAAGAGCTTAACACTAATTTTTTCTTCACCCAATGTTTGGAAAATAGATCCACAAATTCCACTTTTCTTTGCCATATTTCTACCTACTACAGCAATTAAGGCAATATCTGTATCTAAACTAACCTCTGCACTAAGTTCAGTTTTTAAATCTGTGACAATTTCATACTGACATTTTTCAATATTAGTTGTAGAAACAATGACAGAAAATGTGTCAATTCCAGATGGTATATGATCTACAGAAACATGGTATTTTTCAAAAATAGCTAGAGCTCTTCTTAAAAAGCCAACTTCATTGGACATATGATCCTTTGTGATATTAAAGGAAACAAACTCCTTCTTTCCAGCTAAACCAGTAATAATCTCTGTAGTATCATCACAAACATTTTTTATCAAGGTTCCTGGGTTTTCTGGTTCATTAGTATTTTTAAGATTAATTGGAATATTTAAGCTTTGTACAGGGAAAACTGTTTCCTCATGTAAAACATTTGCTCCCATATAGGAAAGTTCTCTTAACTCCTCATAGGTAATTTCTTTTATAGCTTTTGGACGATCTATGATTCTTGGATCAGCAGCTAATATTCCTGGTACATCTGTCCAGTTCTCATACATAGAAACATTTAAGCATTTTGCCAAAATGGAACCTGTAACATCAGATCCACCACGGCTTAAAAGCTTAATGCTACCATTTGGATAAGCTCCATAAAAGCCTGGAACAACAAGAATTCCAAACTCAGAAAAAGCAAGTTTAACCTTTTTTTCTGTCAACTGATAATCTATTTTCCCATCATAATTAAAACAAATTAAATCCTTTGCATCTACAAAATGATAGCTCAAATAGTTACTCATTAGCTTAGCTGTAAGATATTCACCACGTGAAACTAAATAATCCTCTGGAATAGATTTATTTAGTTCAGCCTTTAATGACATTAAATCATCTTCTATCGCATAGTCTAATCCTAATTCATCTTTTATAATTAGAAAGCGTGTTGCAATCATTTCCCAAATATCTTCATATGGCACACCATATTTTAAGTGTGCATGTAAAATATAGAGTAGGTCCGTTATCTTCGTATCAGAGGAATCTCTTTTTCCTAGTGCTGAAACAACAACAATCTTTCTTTTTGCATCAGATTCTACTATTTTTTTAACTTTAGCAAACTGGGTAGCACATGATAATGATGAACCCCCAAATTTAGTCACTACCAACATATACTCCCTCCTAATTGAGAAGCCCTATAAGCTTCATCATAATTTGAACAGCGTTTGTAGCCGCTCCTTTTCTTATCTGATCCCCAGAGCACCAAAGACTAATTCCATTTTCATGAATTAAGCATTTTCTAACTCTACCAACATAAACTAAATCTTGATTAGAAGTGACAATTGGCATTGGATAAATATTCTCATTTGGTGAATCATAGAGTTTACACCCTTTCTCCTTAGAAATAGCATTCTTTACTAATTCTATATCTAATTTATCCTTTGTAATAAGATCAATAGATATGGAATGTGACCTTACTACTGGAACGCGTACACAAGTACAGGATACTTTTAAGTTAGGATGATGCAAGATTTTTCTTCCCTCATTTTGCATTTTCATTTCTTCTGTTGTATATCCATTCTCCAAAAATGAACCAATATGTGGAATCACATTTTCTACTATCTGATGTTGGAAAACATTTGATACGATAGGTGCGTGTTTACACAAGGCTTCCATTTGTTTTTTCAGTTCAATAGGACCTTCTGCACCAGCACCACTTGTAGCCTGATAAGTAGAAGCAACCATAGACTCAATAGGTGATAATTTATGAATTGCCTTTACAGCCATAAGTGCAATAATTGTTGAACAATTTGGATTTGCAATAATACCTTGATTTAAAAAAACATCTTCTCCGTTAATTTCAGGTACAACTAATGGAACTGAATCATTCATACGAAAGGCACTGGAATTGTCAATAAATACAGCTCCTGATGCCACAATATCTCTTGCAAAAGCTTTGGCGACTGTATTAGAAGCAGCACCTAATACAAAGTCAAGACCTTGAAAGGAATTTTTAGTTGCCTCCTCTATTATATATTTATTTCCCTTAAATTCTATTTCTTTTCCAACACTACGTTTACTCGCAAGAAGTCTTAATTCAGCAATAGGAAAATCATATTCTTCTAATATTTTAAGCATTTCTCTACCCACAGCACCTGTGGCACCTAAAATGCCTACTCTATACTTTTTCATAATTTCTACTCCTTTAATTTAAGAAAATACAACTGCTAAAAACTAGCCGTCCAGTATTATTTAATGCAGTTCTTTTATTTTTGTATATTACAAAGACCTCAAGCCATCAATTAAAGCTGTTTTTGTTATTGTCTTTTGATCCTTTTGTTTTAGGATTTTTGCTGGAACACCACCAACAACCATATTTGGAGCTACATCCTCAATAACAACGGACCCAGCTGCAACCACGGCGCCATGTCCCACTCTTACGCCTTCAATAACAACTGCGTTAGCTCCAATTAATACATCATCCTCGATGACTACAGGTTTGCTGGAGGCAGGCTCAACAACTCCTGCCAAGACTGCACCTGCGCCTATATGACAGTTCTTTCCAACAATAGCACGTCCACCTAAAACAGCTCCCATATCAATCATCGTGTTTTCCCCTACAACAGCACCAATATTAAGAATTGCTCCCATCATTATGACTGCATGATCATGAATCTCAACCATATCTCTTATGATTGCACCTGGTTCTATACGAGCGTTGCATTTTTTGATATCTAAAAGTGGAATTGCTGAATTTACACAATTTCCATCATAAACAATATCAAGAATAGAATCCTTATTTTTTTCTATAAAGCCATAAATATTTTTATATTCACCAAATAATATATATAAGCTAGGTTGTCCAAAAAATTTTATATCATATCCATTAAAATCAAGTTCTTTATTACTTTTTAAGTAACATTTCACTGGTGTCTTTTTAGGTGATGTATGAATGAGGTTTATGATTTCTTCTGCATTCATTATTTCTTCCCTCCAAATAAAACATCCTCCATATCATATAAACCAACAGCTTGTTCTACTAGAAAATGAGCGGCTTTAATTGCTCCTACTGCAAAAATCTTCTTAGATTGAGCACTATGTTTTAAAGAAATGGTTTCATCCTCACCACAATAAAGAACCTCATGCTCTCCCACAATAGATCCACCTCGAATAGAATGAACACCAATTTCATTAGGTTTTCTTAGACTATAACCTAAACGCTCATAATTGGGAGTAAAATCAGTTGCCTCTATGGCACTATCAAGTAACATCTTTGCGGTACCACTTGGACTATCTTGCTTATGATGATGATGGGCTTCTACTATCTCTATATCAAAGCTTTCCTTTAATATAGGTGTGATTTCTTTGACAAGACGATTCAATAAAATAACACCTAAGGAAAAGTTTGCACTACGAAGAACTGGGACTTCTTTAGCTAAAGCATTGATTTTTAAAAGCTCCTCTTCTTTGTATCCTGTAGTTGCAAAAACAACTGGCTTTTGATATTTCTTTGCAAAATGAATAATCATATCTAAATTAGCTGGATTTGAAAAATCAATAATACAGTCAAAGGACTTATCCGTTTCTTCTAAATTTTTATATTCACATTCTAAGGCTACAGGATAAGCAAGCTCACTACCTAAAAGCTCACAAACGATATGTCCCATTGCACCATAACCTACTACACAAATTTTCATTAGTTCAACAACTCCTTATTTTCATCTAATATATGAATCATTTTTTGATATAATCCTTCATCCATAGAATATAACGGCATTCTATAGTTTCCAACAGAAAATCCCAAATAATTCATTGCTGCTTTCACAGGAATTGGGTTTGTTTCTAAAAATAATGCATTTGCAATTGGGAGAAATTTTCCTTGAAGAACTCCTGCTTCCCTATAGCTTTCATTTAGACAAAGCTCACATAAATTATGTGTTTGTTTTGGACAAATATTTGCTAAAACAGATATCACTCCAGTTGCTCCAATAGACATCATAGGCACAATAATATCATCATTCCCTGATAACATTACAAAATCTTTATTCAAAAATCTAGATACTCCTACTGCATAGCTCATATTTCCGCTTGCTTCCTTAATACCACATATATTCTTATGCTTTGAAAGAATTTCTAAAGCTTCTAAAGAAATAGACATTCCTGTTCTAGAAGGAACATTATATAAAATGATAGGTACACTAGAGCTTTCAGCCACACTTTCAAAGTGATGGATAAGACCTCTTTGGTTTGTCTTATTATAATAAGGGGTAATCACTAAAAGATAATCCACTCCTAGGCCAGAAAAAAGCTTAGCCTTTTCTATAGCTTTAGTTGTATCATTAGAACCTGCTCCACAGATAATGGGTACTCTTTTATTCACTACAGAAACACTATATTTGATTACCTCAATCTGTTCTTCTAAGGATAGGGTTGTTGCCTCAGCTGTAGTTCCTAAAATCACAATTCCATCTGTTTTACTTTTTATATGATATTCTAATAATTCTTTAAGCTTAGCATAATGAATACTACCATCCTCTAAGAATGGTGTAACTAAAGCTACTAAACTTCCTTTTAACATTGTAAACACTCCTTTATCTGTCCAACATAGGAAAGAACAGCTGGTCCTTCCATAATGACATTTTCTTTCTTTGTTACTTCTACTTTTAAGTTCCCATATGGCAACTTCACAAAAACTGTGTTTTTAGTTAGCTTAAGCTTCGCACAGGTCACAACACTTGCACAAGCTCCTGTACCACAGGCAAGCGTCCAACCAACACCACGCTCATATGTTTTAACCTCAATATGATTTTCATCGATTAGATGCACAAAATTTACATTTGTTTGTTTTTTAAATAAACGATTCTTGCAGATTTTTTCAGCAAGTTTAACTACCTCTGCTTCCAAACTATCTACAAAGATAACTGTATGAATAGTTCCTATAAAAAAAGAATAAATTGTTAGAAAATACCCATCAATTGTTAATAGTCTTCCAAAGGATTTAACATCATCTGGTATATGAATCATCGAATTAGAAAAGTTTGGTTTTCCCATATCTACTTTGCATAAGAAAGGATCAATACTTGTAATCTCTATCCTCATCATTCCTGCTAAGGTTAAACAATCAAATTTTTTCGTGGAGATGATCTTCTTTTCATAAACATATCTTGCAAAACAACGGATTCCATTTCCACACATACTTGCTCTAGAACCATCCTGATTATAAAAAATCATTTCTAAAGGATTTTTTCTTACGATAATTAATCCATCAGCACCAATTCCAAGCCTCCGGTTACAAAGCTTTTTTGCAAGGCTAGAATAATCCTGATTATCCTCATATTCAATTATACAAAAATCATTGCCACAGCCATGCATTTTATAAAATTCCATTTAGATTTCCCTTTCTAGCAATTCCTCTAAGGATTGTCTTTTTACAACAAGCGTATCTTTACCATTTTCAATAAATACTACTGCAGGAGTTAAAGCTTTATTATAATTGCTACTCATAGAGTACCCATAGGCTCCAGTAGTATATGTAAGAAGCAAATCTCCATATTCTGCCTCTGGAAGTAAGGTGTTTTCAATAATTATATCTCCACTTTCACAACACTTTCCCGCAACAGTTACTATCTTTTTCTTAAACTCTTTTTCTTTACCTATAATCTCGGCATGATAGATAGCCTGATATAATGCAGGTCTAATATTATCTGTCATACCTCCATCAATAAAATAATAGAGCTTATTCGGTGTTTGCTTAATTCCACCAATAGTATATAAAGTTTGACCTGCTTCTGCAACAATACTTCTTCCTGGTTCTATACATAGTTTACGAAGACGGGCATTCTGTTTTCTTAATTCTGCTTCGACTTTCAAAATTAAATGCTTAGATATTTCATCATAAGGAATCGGATGGTCAGCATCTGTGTAGCTTACACCAAAGCCTCCACCCAAATTAATATCTAGCTTCTTATCAAAAGTTTTAATAATTTCTACTAGCTTTTGAATTGCAGCATCGTAAGGAGTTAAATCAAAGATTTGCGATCCTATATGACAGTGAAAGCCTTGAAGATGAATAGAGTGTGTATTCTTTAGTAAATCAAGCATTTGATTATATTCACTAGATTGATATAATACACCAAACTTAGAATCTACATGTGCTGTAACTATGTACTTATGTGTATGAGCTTCTACACCAACATTTAAGCGTATATAGATATTTACAGTCCTCTTTAGCTTTTCTGTAAGATTTTTAAGTAGGATTAATTCAGAATAATTGTCTACTACAATTGTTCCAACATTTTCTTTTAATGCATAGCTTAATTCCTCTATACTTTTATTATTACCATGAAAATACACCTTTTCCATAGGAAATCCTACCATCTTAGCTGTATATAATTCCCCTAAAGAGACAACATCTAAGGATAAATTATATCTCATAAGAAGCCTTAACATAGCTTTTATATTTAAAGCCTTTGATGCATAAATGATTTCTGTTTGAAACAGATTAGATTTAAAGTTGTTTTGGTATTTTTTAAGTATCTCTTTCATTAAATCTACATTATAAATATATAAGGGAGTTCCATATTTTTCTTTTAACTGTTGATAATTCATAATTTACCTCTTAAAAAAATAAAGCGCCTTTAAGCGCTTAATTGTTTTTATATTCTAGCGCCTCTACATAGATATATGTAGGAGTGATATAGGTATTTCCTATATCCCCATAAAAATTCTATGCCTAGAACTTCTATTCGGCAATGATTACCTTTCCTCTACTTCACTGAATGCCTTCTCCATAGATTACTCTTTTGCATTGCTACCTCTATGATTTAAATATAACAAAATAATTTTAGCATATTTTTTTTGAAATGTCTATTATTTTGTTTCTAATGTGTTTGAGTTCCCCCATTTTTTAATTCAAGTAGATAAATTTGAGTTTTGCTTATTGA
>JAMPGQ010000074.1 GCA_023663825.1 Anaeroplasma bactoclasticum | reverse complement strand
CATATAAATATAAAATGAAAAATGGTACTAAAAAGTACATACTTTTGACAGTACCATTTAATTAAGAGAGTGTTTTTAATAAATAAAATAGTTGAGAAAACCAAAATGGTCATTCTAAAAGCAGGATTATTTTCTGCTGCAAAATAAATTTTCTATCATTTCTATAATTCCACCTTAGACATCAGCGTTTCCTTTTGTCTGCGTTCATATTTCTTATAAGCAAAATAATAAAAACAAAAATAGACAAAGGCTAAAAAAGAAAAGAAAAAAAGAATGAAATAAAAATTTGAATATCCAACTGTCTCAATGATATAGCCTCCACTAAGCTTAAATACTGCACTAAAAATTTGAACGCCTAGCATTACTATTATTATCCCTTGAGATGCCAATTTATATCCTAATATTTCACTGACAAAGCTACTTGACAAATAAAGCGCAATTGCCCATATAACACCTCTTAGCATTTGAAAACCAATAATGAATCCTAAAGAAGTACCTTCTATTCCATGAGCAATATTTCTAAAAACCAATAAAATGGAAGATACAAAAAACAATTTCAACCCTAATTTATTCCCAAATATATTTAATAAAAGCATAGTGATGATTTCAATTCCAATAAAACCAAAGCTAACTAAATTATAGTATTCTCCTCCACCCTTAGATTCCATATATAAGGAAAAGAAATCATCTCCAACCTGCATAGAACCTAAGAATAGTACATAGAACAAAACGTATCCAAGAAAGAGTTTATTTGTTCTGATTTCTTTTAGTTTTGGTTTTTTCTTTTCTTCTAAAAGATGCTTTGGAGCTTTTATAAAAAAGTATAGAACCGAAACTATGATAAACAAAACACACGCTACATAAAAGGACACTGCATAGGAAAAATATTTTGTAATCACTCCTGCTATAAGTACACCAAACATATATGAAGTTGAACCATAAATACGTACCGAGGTGTATCTTTTCCCTTCTTCTTTAGCAATCAAAGTTAATAATGAATCAATCATTCCATAATTGGAAGAAGAAATAATACTAATTAATATAATTCCAAGCAAAGACAAAACAAAATGATTTGTAAAGGTTAAAATTATAATAAAAATAGCTTCTATAAAAGACATTACCATCAATATAGTCTTTGTCTTTCTAGGATTTGCACACAATTTGGTATAAATAGGTGCACACAGGATTGCAGTTATTGGAATTGCAGCAATTAATATTCCAATTTGAGAAACATCTAGTCCTTTAGATGAAAAATAAAGACTAATATATGGAAAAAACAAAGCTTCTGCAAAAAAGCGAATAAAGGTCAAAGCTTTACATAAGGTTAAATTTTTCATTATCTTCTACCAACAATAAAATCCAATCATTAGATTCTTTTCTTCTTTGAGGCATGAAAGCTATAATTTCCTTTGCCTCTATTTTCCCAAAAGGATATCTCGTACCATCCTTTGGGTTTATCCAAAAACCATATAGTTCTTTTTCTTTATATTTTTTCAAATTTAAAGAAAATTCTCTTCCCAAATAATCATAACAAAGAACAAAAGCTTTACTAGCAAAAACAGCGATATGCTCATAAAAAGGCTTGGGATCTACTACCATTTCTGGACATGCGGAACCTTGCGTAATATCTAAAGAAAGTATCAGTTCCTTTAAATATTGCATCTGCTTACCACCTGGCATATTTAATGCTTCCATCCACTCCTCACGAACACCATAAGAACCGTTATCCCCTTTTCTATGAAATTGCATAATTGCATTATTTCCATAAGTGAAGCCACAAGTTCCTGATAAAACAGACCAGTAGGCATACCTTCTTATATCATAATCCTGCCAATAAGGCTCTTTCATATCATGCAAGCCTTGCAAAATACCTTCATAAGAAGGCTCACCATCTAAACAAGGCTTAGATGTTAAGCTTTGGCTTTTTCTCACATATTTATAATTATCTTCACCAAAAACATCATCTTGATTTGATTTATCATCCCAAGTATTTAACTTTACTTGATCATACCTTCTATGTCCAGACTGAAACATATGAAAATCTATCCAGCTTGAATCCTTAAACCATTGATAGGAGCCTGTCCTTCCAAAGGGGTGAAAGGTAATCAATCTATTAGAATTTAATTCTTTTAATTTGTTTCCAAAATGATTATAAAAGGATAAATATTCATCTGCTCTAATATCCCCACCTAAAATCCAAACAATGTTCTTGGAATTCTTAAAGGTTTTTACTAAAAATTCTGTATACCTATCTATATTCTCTTCATTTAATATATTATTTTTTACCATTTTACCCCACATAGGTAAAATACCCATAATCATTCCTATGCTTTCTGCATAGGAAACAATTTCTTTTACTTCTTGCCAATAGCTTTTAGAAAGTGGAGATTTCCCTGCACAGGAATATCCATCCTTATAAGTATGTATTAATACACATTGAATGACATTAAAGCCTATACTTTTCCGCTGATCTAAATATTGTTTTGCCTCGTCAAAACTCAACTTTTCGAATAATAACCATGCAGTATCTCCTAACCAAAAAAAGAAATTATCATCTTTAAATAAATACCTTTCTTTAACCTCTAGTTTCATTATAACATCACCTAGATGATATTATAGCATAGGAAAACGAAAAGAGGAAAGCATTTTATTAGTTACAGCCCCTGAGTTTTACAGTTGTTATGCTACAAAAGACTACCATAGGAAATTAAAAAATAAGGACATGACAAAGATTAAGGTTAAAAGACAATAGAGTTCAAATATTTATCAAATTCTAGTTTTGTATATTCAGCATAAGGGACCTCAGTATTCATAGCCTTCATAATTAAAATCAAATCATTTATAGTTTGGTTATCAAATGTCAACCTATTATTTTCGTCAAATGATAACACCTCATCATTTTTCAAAACTCTAACCTTATTTAATGAGAGTAATACCCATACTACTATTAAGAGCTTTAATGATTCTTTCAGCAGAAAGAGAATAATTCATTTTTTTAAAGAAATAATTTTAAAATAGAACCATCAAAATATTGAAAACATTAAAATTCTACGCTCCGTAGACTTTTTTTCTTGATTTTTTTTGATAATTGAGAAAGAATATAGTATAAATAGCAATATGGAGGTTTTAATTATGGAAAAAAATTATGAGATTGGAAATTTTATAACCACATTACGAAAAGAAAAAAATCTTACTCAAGGTAAGCTTGGTGAGCTTGTTGGAGTTTCTAATAAGGCAATCAGCAAATGGGAAAATGGACAAGGTCTTCCAGAACCTAAATATATGGCTAAACTTTGTGAGGTTTTAGGTATTACTATGGAAGAACTTTTAAATGGGAAACGGAATCCTATTTTAGAAAATGAAATCCTTGATGACTTATCCCGTTTAGAACATGTTTATAAATATTATAATAATGATTCTAGAGTTGAAATAGGATTAAAGGATATCACTCTTAACTTTAAATTAGGAGAAATTGTAGCTTTAACAGGTGTATCTGGTTCAGGTAAAACAACACTAATTAATATGATTGGTGGAGTTGATTCCTTTGAAGGTGGGGAGATTTATGTCAACAACGAAGGAATATCTAGATATGATGCTTTTGATTATGAAAACTATCGTAAGAAATATATTTCTTTTATCTTCCAAGACTATGGTATTTTAGAAAGCTATTCTATTTTAGATAATCTCATTTTAGTAAGATTACTAATGCAGGATACACTTAAAGAAGCTAAAACTAAAGCCATAGATATTCTAAAGAAAATTGACTTATTCAGATTCAAAAATAAAAAAGCTTCTAAATTATCTGGTGGGCAAAAACAAAAGTTATCTGTTGCTAGAGCCATCCTAAAGGACACTCCTATTATCTTAGGAGATGAAATCACAGCCAATCTAGATAGTGTTTCTGGCAAAGAAATTCTTGAATTACTCTTTACAAATGTAGAGCACAAGCTAATTATCTTAGTTACGCATCATTGCGAACAAATAGAAAAATATATAACAAGAAAAATCACCTTAAGTGAAGGTAAGATTATTGAAGATAAAAAGATTAAAGAAGCTAACTGTGTTCAGTATGTGCCTGCTCATAGTTCTAAAAAGTCAAATAATGTACAATTAGGATTTTTCATTTCTTTAAAGCAAATCAAAAATAATTTTATAAATTTATTTTTAACACTCACAAGCTTGTTACTTTGTGCAATACTTCTTTTTGGAGGCAATGCTATATTTGATTATTGTGTAGGTGATGCCAACCGAAATTGGGAGGTTAAGAATAATACTATTGTAACAATTAAAAACTCGGATGGCTCTTTATTCAGCATGGAGGATTTCTCTAAGTTTATGAATATAAATGGAGTAGAACAAATTAGGTTGCCAAGTTTATATAATCGAAAGATCGAATTCAATATGTATATGGATGGTTGGTATACTATTGCATATCATATAAAAGTTGACAACACACTAAATTTCGGAGAGTTTAAACTTTATACCAACCAATCAAATGATACTAATGGAATGAATAAGCCATTTAAAGTTAATGAAAACTATAATTTGCGTCTTACAGGTATATCAAATGAACAGTATTTCAAATTAAAATGTGTAGATGTAACACAAATTAAAGATGGGGATATATCTTCAATTTATCTTTCAAATGAAACCTTTAATTTTATTCAAAAAACGGATAATATTAGTAGATATTTTCAAATAAAGGATACAGATTTAGAATTATATATTCCTCATTATTATAATTCTATGGTTTCAGGCACAGTTCAATCTGTACCAGGAGTATTAGAAATTGATTTGACCAATTCTTTTAAAGGATTATTTGTACCTGAAAGTTTTATAACTGATGCTGCTGTTTTAGAACAAATCACTACGAATACCCAGGTTGTATGGAACGATACTTTTGAGACCACACTTCATCTTACTAAAGAATCAAAAGCAAGAGTTTCCTATACTTTCTTTGATAAGTTTGATGTCAATGTGGATTCTCTTTGTTTGGTTTGTAATTTAAACCAAATATATGATATAGATCAATATTTATCTAAATTAGGATACTTAACTTATAAGGCTCAAGATGTAGTTTTCCCACTAGAAGATGAAAATCTCTTCTATTCAAACACGGTATTTTTTGCGATTGATATTGCATTAGTTGTTTTTCTATATATGTTACTTAAAATCACATATAATAAACTTCTCAAGAATAGAAAAAGAGAATTTATGTTGCTAAAGAAACTAGGGTTTTCTGATCAAACAATTTATGTACATATGATAGTTCCTTTATTTATATCTACTATACTTGTAATACTGGCTTCAGGATTTATTTATATGGTGCGTCCATACATCCTTTGGTACTATTATGTAATTTCTCTAACTGCATTACTTCTTCTTTTCTACTTCTTATGCCGCGCAATACGAAATCAATATTATAAGATAATGAGGTAAAGATATGATTACTGTACAAAATCTATGTAAATATTATGACAAAAATAAATTAAGTGAACAGTATGTTCTTAAAAATATTTCCTTATCTCTTCCAAATACAGGTTTAATTAGTATTTTTGGACCATCTGGATGTGGAAAAACAACACTTTTAAATATTCTTTCAGGCTTAGACACTCCAACCTCTGGTACAGTACATTATAATGATATCCCTGTAACCGATGATTTTCGCTATGAAAATGTAGGTGTCATTTTCCAAGACTACTCTTTGTTAGAAGATAAAACTGTTGAAGAAAACATTAAACTCGGATATTTAAATGCAACTGACCAAGTTCTTGAAGATACATTAAAAGCATTAGATATTGTAAAATTAAAGGATCGTAGAGTTTCTATGCTTTCTGGTGGTGAGAAACAACGTGTTTCTATCGCAAGAGCGCTAATAAAAAAACCTGCATATATAGTTGCAGATGAGCCTACTGGCAATCTAGATTTAAAAAATCGTATGCGCGTTATGCAGATATTAAAATCATTATCTTCCCATATGCTTGTAATATTAGTTAGTCATGATCAAGAGCTTGTATCACAATATAGTAATCGCATCATAACACTTGCTGATGGAGAGGTTGTACAAGATAAGGTAATCTCATCTCCTAATGAAAAGACTGATTATGAAGTGAAGATAGAAAAAAACAAATTCAATCTGGCTACCTATTTAAAAGACAATTTTAAAATGAAACATAAAACAAATTTTATAGTTATTCTTTTTATGATTGCTTTAACTATGTTGATCTGTATGTTATCAGCAAATATAACTGGATATAAGTATAACTCCGCCTCTATATCTAACAACTATATTACATTAAATGAAACTCTTTCCTATGAAGCATTTAATGATATAAACGATAAAGGAAATTTCTTATTTGAAATTGAGTTAGATAGTATTATTATCCCTGAAGAAAAAAGTTTTACTTTAGCTACTAATAAAATATGTATTAAAAACTCAACCATCAAGCTTTATCCTTATCAAAACGAAAATATACTTTATTCCAAAGAAACAAATACAAATTACAAGCAAGCATATTTAACCTTAAGGCTTGCAAAACGCTTAATTAAGGAAGGAAGAATTTACCAACAATATCAGCAGGGTTTTATAACTCTTAAAGATCTATACATTACAAAAGTTGAGGATTTATTAGGGTCAAATTTTTCATCACATGGTAGAGCCTTTGAAATAACAGGTATCGTAGAAAGTGACGTAGAAGGCATTTTATTTAATGATTCCTACTATTCTTTTTATCACCGGTTTGCAGACATTATACCATATAGTGTATACAAACACTTTAAACCTCAAGCAAATGAAATTGAGAGAGGATACACTATTCAATATGGTTTTCAACCAAATAATGTTACAATTGATAGTTTAGGATATAAGAATAATATTTACATTATACAAGAACAAAATCAGGAAGAAACATTTATTTTAGATAATGCAACTATTGATTACATATTAAATGATTATGATTACTATGAAGAAACTCAGTTATCCACATTCTATACTGCACATCTAAAAGAGGTAACTTCAATATTAGATAATTACCATATTTCTTATTCATTAAATTTGACAGAGTATAAAAAAGAAGTTAATGAAGCATCAAAAATTTTAGCAATTATCTTTCTATCTGTAACGATAACATTTTTAGTTTTCAGTTTATTCTTTATGATCATCGATACAACAAACTATATCAACGATCAATTGCCAGATATTATTGTTTTAAGAAATCTAGGAATCACAAAATCTGAAGTAATTCATACGTATTATTTTAAGTTGTTATTTAAACTTTTACCAAGTCTTATTATAGGATTTATAACAGGTATTCTTACAACATATCATTTTAAAAGCTTTAATCAGAAAACTTCCTTTATGCTTCAAGTAAACTTTATTACTCTTCTTTTGAGTATTGTTGGAGGATTTATTATAATAAGTATTACCATATATTTATATTTATTGAAAAGGTTTAGCTTTAGTGCTTCCACATTAAAAATTAAAAATAAAGTTTAAAAAATATAAGCATTCATTTAAATATTTTAAACTCCTGCATAAAAAACTGAAGTGGTAAGATGTTTGTAGACACAAAAAAAGTGTTTATAAACATCTTTTTTCATTTTATAATGAAGATATACTTCTCCCTAGGGAGAAAGGCGGAGGTGAAAATATGGGAAGACCAAAAGGTGGAACAAATAAAAGATGGAGTGTCCAAGAGAAATATGAAGTGATAAAACCTGTAGTTGATGGAAAAGTATCAGCAAAGCAAAGAGCAAAAGATAAGGGAATAAAGTCACCTGGAATGATAAGGAAATGGGTTAGTGAATATTTAGGAAAAGGAATAGCAGGGTTAGAGAACAAAAGAAAGCCAGGGAATCCACTACAAAAGTATCAAGCACGAAAAGAACTCACAGAGATAGAGAGATTAGAATATGAAGTTTTAAAGTTAAGAATAGAGAATGAACGATTAAAAAAAGGATACACAACAAAGGAGGCGGATCAAGCAAAACAAAAGAAATCATCCACAAAGAATATGAAATAGTTGAGATATTAAGTAAAGACTATAACATAGAATCCTTATGTAAACTTTTGGAAGTATCACGAAGTGGGTATTATAAATGGTTAAAACGAAAAGGGACATTAAACAGATATCAAAGTGATAGACGAATATTAAGTGATATGATAATAGAGATTCACAGAAAACATCGCACATGGGGATATAGGCATATAGCAGCTTATATTAGAAAAGACTTAGGATGGGTATTCTCTGATAACCTATGTCATAAGTGCTGTAAAGCTCTTAAAATCCATTCTAAATCGAGTAGAGTAGAAAATATTTGAATTTCTCAAATATTTTCATCCCCT
>JAMPGQ010000073.1 GCA_023663825.1 Anaeroplasma bactoclasticum | reverse complement strand
TATGCCTTTTTTATCCCCGTGTTTAGATTATAACTATTTTATTTTCAGACTAACTCCTATACATTTATTTTAATTCTGTTTAGAGTGTTAAAATCAACATCTAAGCTTAGAAAGAAAAATAAATCTAGTTTGTGTTCTATTATTAGTATTGATAAAAAGAGAATATTTATTTATACAGAATCTACTTATCTTTATTTTATTTACTTTTTCTCCTACAAATCTAGGTATAACAATTATAATAGTTAAAAGAACCAAAGCAATTAAAAAAGCTAATTGGGTAATACAAAGAATAACATCTGTCAAAGAATGATGCCCTAAGACCTCCAATGTTTTCGTTAAAATAAAGGACTGTTGAACAAAAACCATAGAAAATAAATCTAATTGATTACAAAGGAGAATAACATATTTGCTAGACCACTCATATAAGCTATCTATACCAATACCCAACCTATATAAACATAACAACACAAAATAAACAAAAGCTAATCCAAGGGTTCCTAAAAAGAAAAACTTTATTTTTTTAGAATAAGCGGACGCACTAGCTAAAAATACCAACACCAAAAATATAACAAAAATGTTATTTTTAATAAATGTAAATAAATACTCTAGCATGCCTCTCACCTCTTTTGGTATATTTTTCCAATACACTTATTTTATCATTTTTATAAAAAGTAAACAATAAATATAGTAAAAATAATGCAAAAATAGCCTTTTTATTCGCTATTTTTATCGAATTCTAAAAAATAAAGTCTAAATCTATTACTATTGTAAAGCAACTTCCTTCATTTTGTTTGGATTCTACTTCTATTGTTCCGTTCATCAAATCAACAAACTTTTTTACTAGAAACAAGCCTAGCCCTGAACTTTCTACATCCGTGTGAGCCATAACTCTTTCCTGAGCAAAGGGCTCAAAAATATGCTGTTGAAATTCCTCGCTCATTCCATATCCTGTATCTTGAACCTTGAAAATGTAGGTAGATGTTTCTTCATTTTTTTGTTGTTCTAAAATAGTAAGTGAAATGGTTCCTTCTGGTTCAGTATATTTTATTGCATTAGATAATAAATTAGTTAAAATTTGAATCAAATGAAGTTTATCTACTATAATCTTGTTATGTGTGATTTGAATATCCCTTTTAAACTGAATATTTCTTCTTAGCATTTGTGGTTCTACATTATTCAAACAATCATCTATTAGATTAGGTAAACTTTCTATAGTATTTGTTATTTCTAATTTATCGTTATTTAATTTAGATAAATCTAAAACATCCATAACCAATGAAAGCATATGACGAGATATATTAGAAATTTTATTCAAATATTCTTTTGTTTTAACGGAATCATTTATGCTGTTTGTTGCAAGTAAGGTAAAACCATCTATTGCATAAATTGGAGTTTTTAGGTCGTGAAGAATTTTAGAAAAATAATCGAACGCATGCTCTTTTCTTTTTTCTCTTCTTTTACCTACTATGAAAATCACAACTATTGTAATAAATGCAATGCTAAGAATTCCTATGAAGGTAAGCAATATCCAAAACAAAGAATCAACCATTATTGTAAGCACTATATACATCTCCTTCTTATTACTCTCTTATTATACCATTTAAAAACAAAAAGAGGAAAACATTTTACAATTTTCCTCATTATTATTATAAAATAATAATTTTTCCACCCAAGGCTTTTACATGATTGATTATATCGTCATATCCTCTTAGCACATATTCAAAATTTGAAATAATAGATTCTTTATCCCCTAGCAGTGCTAATAACAGAAGGGCTGCCCCATGTCTTAAATCACAAGCAATATAATTTTTAGAATGAATTTTATTTGTTCCATAAATTGTGGCAATATTTCCTTCAATTTCACATTGTACTCCACTATCCTTTAAATCTTTATAAATCTGCATACGATTTTCAAATATAGTTTCTTCAATTTCTGATTTACCAATAGTGTTTAAGCAAAGCACTCCAAATATAGATTGTAAATCTGTAGGAAAACCAGGATAAACATCTGTTGTAATATTCATTTTTCTACCATAACTTTTCTTTGCATGAATTTCTGTATCTGTAAAAGAAAGGTTATATCCTGCAGCACTTAAAATACGTAATGGCTCTTGTAAAACCAAGGTATTTACTCTTTTTACAGTAACCTCTCCTTTTAATAATCCCATTGCCACATATGTCATTGCTTCCATTCTATCTGGTATAACCGTATGCTTAATTAACCGAAACTCTAAATTAGTTTTTTCATATTGAATAACTCCATCACTATAGGTAAGATTATATCCAATTTTTCTTAAAAAATTAATGACATCTTGCCCCTCCGGTTCATATAATCCATTACTAATTTCATAATGAGATAATCCAAGACCTGCGAATATTGCATTAATTGAAGCTCCTACACTCTTTTTTGACACTGATAGTGTGGCACTATCGTTAACATTTGTTTTGTAAACAGTTAAAAGATTATCTTGAATTGTATATTTAAATCCTAAATCTTCAAATGCTTGAAGATGTACATCAATAGGTCTACTTCCTATTTTACAGCCGCCAGGTAACCATATTTCACATTTAGAAAATAATGCCAAAAAGACACCTATAAAATAATACGAGCCTCGCATCTTCTTGCATTCATCTAAAAATAAGGGCTTATATTTAAGATTAGTGTTATCAATAAGTAATGTGTGACCTTTAAATATCAC
The DNA here is from genome assembly GCA_023663825.1 of Anaeroplasma bactoclasticum. GTDB lineage: Bacteria > Bacillota_I > Bacilli_A > Acholeplasmatales > Anaeroplasmataceae > Pelethenecus > Pelethenecus bactoclasticus_A. The sequence continues at coordinate 5,850 of JAMPGQ010000073.1, read as the reverse complement.
TTTACAATCTAAGTATCTTAGAATCTGACAGATATCCATAATGTCACTAATTCGTGGTACATTTCTAAGCATAACCTTCCCCTTAGAAAGCAAGCTTGCACATAGTATAGGAATTGCCGCATTTTTTGACCCAGAACAGATTACACTTCCTTTAATAACTGATCCACCTGATACTTTAATATCCATATTTGATCACCTATTAAAGCGTATGCTTCATTTACAATTCTAATGAATTAAACTATATTCCTTTAATTATGTTTTTCCAAAAACATCTGACACAAAGATACTAAATTTAAATATCATTTATAAATGTAAAAGCTTAAATCAAATAAGTATCAAAAAGCAAACCATTTTTTATACTTAAATTGGTCTACATTTTCAGTTACTATTCAATGGATTTCGATGATAGGTAAGTATAAACTTTTATTGTCTACATTAACTTAATTATTTTACATTATAAAGCTTGTTAATAGTATCTGTAGATTTATTTCAATCTTTCAAACATCCAATAGGGATTACAAACACACCATCATCACGTTTATAACCATATTCTGTTCCTGTAATAACCAATTTTAAATCTGGTTTTCTTAGAGGACACTGTTTTTCTTTTTTGTTGTACTCATCTATCAATCTTTCAATTCCACAAAGATGTTTTGCTCCTTCATCAACCTGTGATTCTCCTAATTTAAATTCAATTAAAGCAAATCTTCCATCCTCAAGATGAAGTACCCCATCTGCTTCCAACCCATATCTATCATGATAGTATGACATTACGCCATTTTGGGTTTGAGAATATATTTTAAGATCTCTTATGCACAGAGATTCAAATAAGAACCCTAGTGTTTTAAAATCTTTATAAAAATATGCTGGGGATAGTCCCAATGCTGCCACTGCAATCGATGGATCTACTAAATTTCTTTTTTTTCCACTTCTTAAGTTTGATTTGCTTCTTATTGCAGGACACCAAGCATCTATATCTTCAATAATATATAGTTCTTCTAAAGCATTCACATATTCGTAATAGGTGGGTTCAGAGATTGAATAATTGCTATTAACATCATTATATAGAGTTTTTGTTTCAGCTAATGTACAAATATTTCTTGCATAGGACTGAAGAATAGCCTTAGCCCAATGTGAATTTCTTCGTTTTTTACTAACACTTGAAATATCTATAGTATATGTTTGCTTAAACAAATCCTTTGGTATAATTTGCTGCAGCTCAACACTATCAAAATTTAAGCATCTTGGCCAACCTCCTACACAAATTACATCAATTATATCATCGATTGTCATATCAGATTTACAGCCATCAAAACTATCTGGATTATCAAACAACTCCTTTAAGCTAATTGTTCCGTTTGACTTTCCCATTTCATATAAGCTCATTGGATTCATTCTTACAGATATAATTCTTAATGTTCCTGTATGTGGTGTGTTTACTTTTGCAGAGCTAGAGCCTGTTAAATAATAAGATCCTGTATCATAAGGATTATCATCACAATTTTTTCTTATTGTTCCCCAAATTTTAGGAGCATCTTGCCACTCATCAAAAAGGATAGGCTTGGGATTTTTTAAAAATTGTATAGGGGAAGTAGAGGCTATCATAAGAAGATTTTCTCTTTCTTCTTCATTTTGAAATTCAATTATAGTTTGAACTCTTTGCTTTGCAGTAGTAGTTTTGCCACATCCTTTAGGACCAACAATATTTATTGCATTATAAACCTTCGATATTTTATTCAGATAGTTGTCTATAATTCTTTTCTTATACATAATTATCACCATTTAAATTTTACTTTATTTTAAGTATTTCGTCAATAATAATTTAAATCATTCGTTGAAATTAATTTAAATTTTTCGTTGAAAACGTCGTTGAGATTAAGCGCCACAGAATTTATAGAATAGTATATAACCGTTTTTGCTAAAAAATATCTAACTACTTATTTAATATATATCTTTCATAAACTTAATTCCTATTTTTTTAAACCATTTGTATGTTTAAGAATATTTACTTTCAACAGTAAAAATTTTTTTAAGTTATTAAATCCGTATTTACTATTTTTGGTTTTCTTTTTGTTTGGTTTTATATTTTTTGTTTTGAATTTTGCTTAATAACTATTATTTTCTTTAAGCGAGACTAAGGTTTACATAATTTATGTCAATAGAAAGAAATCCTTATCTTCATTTAATACATTCCAGTTAATTAGAAGTTATTACATAAGCTCATTTATTGTTGGTACACACATACCAGTGTAAAGGTTACACACTCACTTTTTATAGCTGGGTTTCCCCCTCACACACCCTCTAATTTAGAGTACCGTAATTTTGTTATTTGTTTTGAATACTTTAGTAATGGTTTCTTCATCGTTTAATTTATTATCAACATTGCCTCTTAAATTTTTTTTATTATATGGCATTTTAATTACCAAATGATTATCCCCTACTTTAAACACATTTTTACCATATTTATTTATAATAGTATTAATTCCTTTTCCGCTTTCTTCCGTTTTATCTATTTTCATAAATATATTTGCAAGTTCAAGATGAATTGGTTTAGACACACCATTTAAAAAGCTTCTTTTGATTGAACAGAAAGTAGAGTTCCATAAAAGAACATTTCTAAATGATCGTTAAATAAATATACTGCCGGTCCTAAAAAATGAGTAGAGTAATCATTGTGTAAGCACCACCTTTTGATTTGTAAACATATTTCCCTCCTGTGTTTATAAATAAAAGCGTGATTGATGTTTGTTATTACATTGTACTAATCATTTTCAATCACGCTTGTCCACTCGGAAAACCACTCTACTACATTTAATTGTCTAAAGCCATCTATAAAAAGTAGAGTTCTTACCTATAGATTTCTTCTAGCTACAGTCTTGCTATACCATAGTTTACTTTGTTTGCGAAGCCCGTTTCTTATATTATTATTTCAATTCGAAAATCATAACTTGACTTGGTCCAGTCAAACGCATTGGAAATCCCCACGTTCCGTACCCTCTTGTTATTGCTAATGTAAAATCATTATATCTATGAACACCATCTGATGGGCTTTGAAAAGCCATTAAATTTAAGAAGAAAATGAGTAGGTCTCCTGGAAATATCTGACCATTATGAGTATGCCCTGAAATTTGTAAATCTGCAAGATCCCTTGCATCTCTATAAAATTGCGGTTGATGATCTAAAACGATAAGTGGCAAATCAGAATCACTTATTACTTCATTTAAATCCTTTCTTCCGCCTCTATAATCAATTCTTCCTGCAATCCGCAGCATATCATTAATGATAACTTCTTCATCTAATAAAAGCTTTATATGCGTTCCTTCATAAAAGGATTGTATTTCTTCTAAATTGTTTTGCATAAATTCATGGTTTCCTGTTACTGCATAAACACCATATTTACTTGTGATTTTATTCAAGGTATTTACAAAGTGGTTATGATCTAAATTCTTTATTTTGTTATCAAAAACATCTCCTACAAGAAGCACTAAATCTGGATTCGTTTTATTGATATTCTTTACCATATTAGCTAAAGACAAAAAGGATCCTGTAGCTCCATAGTGAATATCAGACACTACAGTTACTTTTAATTCTTCTTCTAATCCTAAATCTTCTTTGCGATGCGTATATTCTGGGATTTGTGCTGCGAAAATTCCCCAAATACATATTACTATACTCATTATACTAGCAATAAGTATAGAAGATTTGCCAACTAAATTTCGTTTTGTTTTTCTTATTATTCCTACTACTTTTTTTATTAAAACAACAAAACCAAGAGATAAAATATAATAGATAAAAAATCCCAATTCTAAATATCCAATATAAGCGATAATTTCTACAAATTTAATGCCACGCCAAATATAATCTATAACACAGAAAAGTGGAATTGTTCCAATTGACAAAATGACAATATAAAAAGGGCGTCTTCTTTGAATATGAAAAGCATTTAATAACATTTTTGTTAATAGAAACAAAACGATATAATATACTATAGCCCCCACAATTAGAATAGCAATTCTCATAGGAGTTTCCCCTTTCCATATTTATAGTTTGACAATTTTCTACAGATTTATACTTATAACTTAATCATTAAAAATTATTTCATAAAAGAAAAGAGGTTGTGAAACGTTAATTTCACCCCCTCGATTGATCTCTAATATCGCTCTAAATATTTTTCAATTTCCCAATTAGAAACATGTCTTCTATACTCATTCCATTCATATTGTTTCGCTTCAAGAAGCTTTGTAGTAATATGTTCTCCCATTGCCTCTTGAATGAGTTTATCCTTCTTAAACTCTTTCATTGCTTCTTCAAGATTGGCTGGTAAGGAATATACTCCCATAGTCTCTCTTTCTTCGTCTGTACAGGCAAATAAATTCGCATAGATTGGCTCCTTATCTCGACAATTTCCTTCTATTCCATCTAATCCAGCTTTAAGTATCGCTGCAATAGCTAAATATGGGTTGGCTGCTACATCTACACTTCTTACCTCTGTTCTTGTCTTCATTCCTCTAGCCGCAGGAATTCTAATCATTGTAGAGCGATTTGAATCCGACCAGGAAATATAACAAGGAGCTTCAAATCCAGGTACTATTCTTTTGTAAGAATTTACAATTGGATTCGTAATTAAACAAAAACCCTTTGCGTGATTCAATATTCCAGATATCCACTTTCTTGCGGTTATAGATAATCCATTGTCTGTTTTCTCATCACAAAAGGCATTTTTCCCATCGTTTGTTAATAAGGAACAATTTACATGCATTCCACTTCCGTTAATTCCCTCAATTGGCTTTGGCATAAAAGTTGCATGTAAGCCATGCCGTCTTGCAATATTTTTAACAACGAGCTTAAAGGTTTGTACATTATCACATGCTTCTACTGCAGAATCAAATTTAAAATTGATTTCATGTTGTCCTGTTGATACCTCATGATGTGCTGCCTCTATGGTAAATCCTATATTTTGTAAAGCTAATACGATATCTCTTCTACAATCCTCTGCTGAATCTATAGGGGAAATATCAAAATATCCACCATAGTCATTAAACTCTAGTGTTGGATTTCCTTTATCATCTAACTTAAATAAGAAAAATTCTGGTTCTACTCCAACATTGAATGAAGAATATCCCATACTCTTCATCTTCTCGATATTCCGTTTTAATACTCCTCTTGGATCTCCCTCAAATGGTTCATGTCTTCCATCGTGGCCTGGTCTATATACATCACAAATAAACCTTGCAACCTTTCCATAGGAATTATCCTCCCATTTTAAAACCAAGAAGGTATCTAAATCTGGATGTAAAAACATATCTGCTTCATAAATTCTCACAAAACCCTCTATTGAAGATCCATCAAACATTACCAAGTTATCTAATGCATCTTCTAATCTTGTGATGGGAATCTCTACATTCTTTAGCATTCCCATAATGTCTGTAAACTGCAATCTTATATATCTTATATTCTCTTCTTTACATATTCTTCTGATTTCTTCTTTGGTATATTTCATATTATTCCCCTTCTTATTCCTAATAAAGAATAGAATGAAATGTAAAAAAATATTCCTACTTTGACACAAATTGTTCCTTCATTTAAAGTTTATTTGCAGCTTTTTTCCTTATTTTTATCCGTTCATAAAATTAAAAATTCCTATTTTTCTATACTCAATCTCTAATAGATTATTTTAATTAAAAAGTGGACTTCACATTTAAACTATATTATGCTATAGTAAAGGTGAGCTAGCAAAAGTCTATAAGTAAAGAGCTCTACTTCTTATAGATGGCTAAAACAACTAAATTGTCGAAAGAGAGTTTCTTACATTGGTAAGATAGCGTGATTGAAAATGATTAAGTACAACTG